>DASZXF010000447.1:0-15911 GCA_035546055.1 Ktedonobacteraceae bacterium | reverse complement strand
TGCTGATCCCAGAGGTCAATCCTCAAAATGTGCTGACCAGTGATATCATGATGGCTGACTGAAGTGGACTGGTCAACTAGACTGGAGTTCTACCTGACAACCGCTAAACCGGCATGTACGCTGGAGGTGTAAGCAAAAGGCTCCCCGGGAGATTATGAGAAGGAAGGATCTCCTGACAAACGCCAGAGGAGGGGAAGCAGACCATGTGCTCTTCCCTTCCAGATATGCAGCTATGAACCTCGCGCCTGTCATAAGGTGGGCAGTATGGCCTGTGGTCAATGCCCCAATTGTTTATGGGCCTCTTCGGTGCTGATCCGGCCCCAGAAGAGGCGATAGGTAAAGGTGAAATAGAGGATGGCCAGCAGGATACCGATGCTCCACCAGATCAGACCGACGAGCTGACCATAATGGGAAGCCGAGGCGTTGGCGATGGTCAGGCTGTAGGCGCGATGAATGGCGGGCAGGACGATGGGATAGAGGCCAAAGGCTGTGCCAAACAGCAGCCCCAGGATAAAGGCACAGGAGGCAAAGAAGGCGCGCAAATCCCGGCCCCTGGAGTGCCACCAGGCCGCGCCTATCAGGCCCACCAGGGCCAGCAGGGGAAAGATGACTCCCCAGGGACGGGCGAAGTAACTGTCTCTGATGTGTGGCTGCACAAAATAGGTGGCCACTGTGCTCAAGACGGTCAGGATCAGCGTAGCTCCCCAGGCGACGCGGGCCAGGCGATGGGCGCGTTCGTACAGCAGGCCGCTGGTTTTGACACAGATGTAGCTGGCGCCATGCATCATCAGGGTAGCCAGGGCCATCAGACCGATCAGTACGGTGTACCAGTCCAGAATGCCCGGTCTGGAGCTAAACGGGTTAAAATCGGTCCACAGGGCCGTGAAGAAATTGCCGGAGGCATCCAGCGGCACCCCCCGGACGACATTGCCCAGCGCGGCGCCGAAGAAAATCGCCAGCAGGGTACTGCCGAGGAAAAAAGCTCCATCCCAGAAGGTGCGCCAGAGAGCCTGGGAGAAACGCGAGCGCAGTTCAATGGCAATGCCCCGGACCATCAGCAGCCAGAGCACGATCATCAGCGGCAGGTAAAAGCCGCTGAAGCTGGAGGCATAGAGGACGGGGAAGGCGAAAAAGAGTGTCCCGCCCGCCGCGATCAGCCAGACCTCGTTGCCGTCCCAGACCGGACCAATGGCGCGCAAGATCAGGCGCCGTTCTTCGTCATTGCGCGCGACCAGCAGATGAATAATGCCCGCGCCAAGATCGAAGCCATCCAGCACGACGTACAGGCTCAGCATCAGCGCGAGCATACAAAACCAGACAGTTTGCAGTACCATGTTCTTCCCTTTCCCGGTTAATATCCCGGCATTGAAAGCCCTTCGCCTTCGTCGCCCGCGCCGCGCTCATGGACGCCCGGCCCGCGCAGACCATCGTAGACGACCAGCACGACGTACAGCAGGCCGAGCAGGAGATATATGCCCATAAAGCCGAGCAGGGTAAACAGTACATTCCCCGAGGAAAGGATGGGCGAGTTGCCCTGCACGGTGCGCATGACGCCAAAGATCAGCCACGGCTGCCGTCCCAGCTCGGCGGTAAACCAGCCGGCGGTATTGGCGATGAAGGGAAACGGCGTGGCCAGCATGAGCAGCCAGAGCATCCAGCGCGTGGTGAAAAGCAGGCGGCGCCACAACAGCAACGCGGACAAACCCATGATGGCGATAAAAATGGTTCCCAGACCAACCATGATGTGATAGCTGTAATAGAGCAGATCGATGGAATCAGGCCACAGATCGCGCGGGAAGGATCGCAGCCCTTTGACCCGGGCGGTCCAGTTGCGGTAAGTCAGAAAGCTCAGGGCATTGGGCACGATGATGGGATTGTCTAGCCGACTGTTGGCGACATCGGGCTGACCGATAATGACAATGCCCGCGCCGGACTCGGTGGTGAAAAGCCCTTCCATCGCGGCCAGCTTGACCGGCTGGTGGTCCGCCACCTGGCGCCCCGACAGGTCGCCGCTGGGCCAGAGCTGGAACACGCTGGCGAGCAAACCCACGATTACGCCCAGCGCGACAAACATCCGTCCGTAATCCGCGTGCTGACGCGCCAGCACATAGTACGCGCCCAGGCCGGCCATAAAAAAAGCTCCGGTGATGACGGCTCCGCTGATGGCGTGCAGATACTGCGCGGTAATCCAGGGATTGAATAACACTGCCCAGTAGCTGGCGATATGCAGGCGTCCGTTCGCCCCCGTGACATAGCCGACCGGGTGCTGCATCCAGGAATTGGCGGACACGATAAAAAAGCCGGAGGCCCAGGTGCCGAGCCAGACCATGATCGCCGAAAAGAGATGCATCTTCTGACCAAAGGTCTGCTCGCCAAAGAGGAACAGACCCAGAAAGGCCGATTCGAGGAAAAAGGCAAAGGCGCCTTCCATAGCCAGCAGTTGCGCGATGATGTCGCCCGAAAAGGCTGAGAAGCGCGCCCAGTTGGTGCCGAACTGAAATTCCATGGGAATGCCCGTCACCACGCCGGCGATAAAGGTAAAGGCGAAGATTCTGCCCCAGAAATGCACGCCGACGTTGTAGCGCTCGTCATGCGTGCGCAGATAGAGCACCTTGAGCAAGACCAGGAACAGGGCCAGCCCCATGGTCAATTGAGGATAGAGATAGTGATAGGCGATAGTAAAGGCAAAATGGATGCGCGACAAAATAACTGAGGGGTCCATACGTTCTCCTTATACCTCCGTGGCCGCGAGAGGAAAAACCGACTGCTGAAGCTCCCAGAGCCGGGCATAGCGTCCCTGGCCCTCAAGTAAGCGGGCATGGGTACCTCTCTCCAGTATGCGCCCATCTTCCAGTACAATAATCTCATCCATGTGTTCCATCCCAAGCAACCGATGTGTGACCAGCAGGACGGTTCGCCCCTGCATGAGGGTGTGCAGGGCGGCCAGAACTTCCCGCTCGGTCTGCGCGTCCAGGTTGGCGGTCACTTCGTCCAGCAGGAGCAGCGGCGCATCTTTGAGCAGGGCGCGGGCAATCGCCAGACGCTGGCGCTCCCCGCCCGACAGGCGCTGCCCCTGTTCGCCGATCCAGGTATCCAGGCCAGCCGGCAATTGACGCACGCATGCCCCCAGGCGGGCCTGCTCCAGCGCTGTCAGCAGTTCCTCCTCGCTGGCCTGGGGACGCGCCAGCAACAGATTCGCGCGCAGGGTGGCGTTGAAAAGATAGGTGTCCTGGGTGACGACGCTGATCAGGGCGCGCAGATCACGCAGGGCATAGCGGCGCAGATCCTCGCCGTTGAGGGTAATCCGCCCGGCGTCCACATCCCAGGTCCGCATGGCCAGCCGCAACAGGGTACTCTTCCCCGCGCCGCTGCTGCCAACCAGCGCGACTTTGCTGCCGGCGCGCAGATGCAATGTTATGTCATGTAGATCTGGCTCACGCCCCTTTGCATAGGCGAAGGAGACATCTTCAAAGGCCAGTTCGCAGCCTCGCTCAGGACGCGAGAGCGGAAGTTGCAGAGGATGCGCGGGATCAGTGACGACAGGCGGGGCATCCAGCAGAGCGAAGAGGCGGCGCCCGGCAGCCCTGATGCGGTCGAAAAACTGACAGACCTGGCCCGGCGGCCCCACAACTTCAAAGCTGGCCAGCAGGGCCAGGGCCAGGCAGCCTGGATAGATGGCGTCAAGCTGCCCGGCTTTGACCAGGGGTATAGCCAGCAGCAGAAGCGTCCACACGGCCCCCTGCTTCAATAGCTCGCTCAGCGCCTCTTGCAGACCCGCTATCCAGTTCTGGCGCGCCTGCGAACGGCTCAGGCGCGCGTCCAGGGCATCGATGGTTTGCTGATACGCGGCGGCCTGACCAGAGATCAGGAGATCGGCCATCCCCTGCAAGCCATCCAGCAGCAGCGCCTTTAGCTCGGCCCGCCACGCCAGTTGACGCGCGCCCAGGCCGCGCCCCAGTTGCCAGCAGAGCAGCGGTACGCCTCCCCAGGCCAGGAGCAGAAAAAACAGCCCGCTCAGGGCCAGTTGCCAGCTCCACTGAGCCAGGAGCCAGAAGGTCAGCGCGCTGATGCCACCGGCAATCAACAGTGGCGCCAGCAGGTGCAGATAGAGGTGCTGTAGCTCATCAACATCGGCGATCAGACGGCTCAGCACATCCCCGCTGCGATAGCCGAGTTGCAACGCTGGCGTCAGCGGCTCCAGGCAGGCATAGATGCGCACGCGCAGGCGGGTCAGCAGACGAAAGGTGAGATCGTGCGACAGGCAGCGTTCCCCGTAACGCGCCAGGGGACGGATCAGCCCCAGCAGGCGCACAAAGAAGATAGGCACGGTCAGCAGAGCCAGCAGAGAAACCACCGACGAAGCAGAAATCAAATAGATAGCCAGGCTCAACAGGCCCAGGTTACTCGCCACCAGCACACAGCCCAGCAGCGCGGCCAGCAGAGCCGACCTGCTCAAAGGCAGTTGCATCTTGAGCAGGCGCCAGAGTACCCCGGAAGTACGCGCCTCCGCCGATGGCGCAGGCCGCTGTTCTCCCGTCTCCTCGTCCCCGTTGGTCCCGCTGTGGATAGACGCGTCCGCGCCCTCCTCAAGAGCTGCCTCATCGCCTATCATTTCAGCCTTTTTTTCATCGGCTCCATATACCTGAAAAGGCGCGGGAGCCGACGAAAGAATAGCGGTGTTGAGCAGATCTGTTCGCCGTCCCAGCCACTCGGCGGGCGTGCCGGCCTCCACCAGGCGTCCATCCTCCAGCGACAGCACCCGACTGGCGGCGGCGATAGTGGAAAGGCGATGAGCAATGACCAGGACAGTACGTCCGCGCACCAGTTGAGTCAGGGCGCGTCGAATGACGAACTCGCTGGCGGGATCAAGGCTGGAGGTCGGCTCATCCAGAATAAGCAAGGGAGCATCCTTGAGAAAAGCCCGCGCCAGGGCAATGCGCTGAACCTGTCCGGCGCTGAGGCGCGCGCCCTGCTCGCCGACCTGGGTAGCAAACCCCTGCGGCAAACCCTGAATGAAGTCCAACGCCCCCGCCAGCCGGGCGGCTGCGCGCACATCTTCCTCGCTGGCGTCAGGACGGGCCAGGCGAATGTTGTCATCCACACTACCATGAAAGAGATAAGGCCGCTGCGGCACCCACGCGACCGCGCGCCACCATTGATCCCGCGTCATACCCTCAAACGGCTGGCCATTGACGGTAATCGCGCCGTGTTCAGCCTCCATCAGACGCAGCAAGACGCGCGCCAGGGTGCTCTTGCCCGCGCCGCTGCGCCCGACCAGCGCGGTACAGCTTCCAGCCGGCAAGGTCAAGGCAACCTCGCGCAGCGCTGGCTGCGGATTACCAGGATAGGTACAGGAGACGCGATGCAAAACGACCTCCAGGGGTCCGGGGCGCAAAACCTCCTGCTCGGCCAGCAAATTGTTATGTAAACTCCCGGCAGGAGCGGCGGGGATAACGAACGGCGTGGTCGCCAGAATTTCATGCAGGCGTTGTGCCGAGGCGCGACCTTCCAGGGCCGCGTGGCGGGCCGCGCCCAGGTCGCGCAGGGGACGATAAAACTCAGGCACCAGCAGGAGGACAAAGAGCGCCGTTTGCAGGGTCAGTTGATGATTGAGCAGGCGCACGCCCAGCACGACAGCGACCAGCCCGATGGCCATACTCGTCAGAAATTCCAGCACCGCCCCTGACAAAAAGGCCAGGCGCAGCGTGCTCATGGTCTTCTCGCGCAAAGCCTCGCTGATCCGCGCTACGCGCTCCTGCTCATCCTGGCTGCGCCCAAGCGCTTTGAGAGTAGCCAGCCCCTGCACCACGTCGAGAAAATGCGCGCTCATATGGAGCAGCGCCTTCCACTGGCGCTGACTCTGCTTCTCGGCCTGCACACCAATCAGGATCAGCAGCAGCGGAATCAGCGGAGCTGTCAGCGCCAGCAGGAGGGAGCTGAGAACATCGGCGGGCAGAATGACGAGCAGAATAAGCAGCGGGATCAGCACGCTGAGCGCCATCTGCGGCAGATAACGCGCCAGGTAGGCATCCAGCGCCTCGATACCCTCGCCCAGCGTCGTCACCAGTTCGCCGCTGCGTTCGTTCTGTATCTGGCACGGTCCCAGCGTCAACAGATGGGCAAAGACGCGGCGGCGCAAACTTCTCCGCGCGCGCATCGTACCCCGGCGCAGGCCGATCTCGCGTCCCCAGATCAGCGCCGCCTGGGCGACGATCAAGCTCAGCAGCCAGTAAAAAGATGAACTCAGGCGCTCCAGGCCGGCGTGCCGCAAAAAAATGGCGCTGATAATCCCGCTGAGCAGCAACATCTGGCCGATCACCAGCGCCGTCCCCAGGATGCTCAGGAGGATTGCCACAGCCAGGGCAAAACGAAACTCCGGCACCAGCGCCAGCACCTTCACTCTCTGGCGCGCCCTTCTCTTCTCGCCCTCGCCGCCAGTTCGCGGCGTCCACCGCCATTTTTGCCACGTAGAGAACAGCTTCTTGTGTGCCCTCGCATAGCGCGCAGGCCGCGCCTCATCCTCTCCCATCTCGGCAACCCCTCCCTGTCCATCATCGCTGCCAGCCATCTGATCGTCAGTGAGATGCTCATCCTCTACAAGCATCGACCGTTCCTCGCGCATGACGCCCCTCCCCAAAAATACCTTCGCCTTCAGTATAGGCCGGACACAGGCATAGTGATTTTCAATCCGCTGGCGCGCCTCCTGCCGGGGGGTCTGGAGGGGCCGCGTCGGACCGCCCCATGCCAGCCCCCCAAAAGACGTTCTGTCAGCAGGCCTCTTTTCAGTACACTTACAGAGGACGCGTGGTGAATGCTCACCCCATTCATAGGAAAACGTACTTCTCGCAGCACGCTCCGTGAAGCTCCTTGCGCGCTCTTACGCATTTTTCTTTAAGGAGGACATGATGCCCTTATTTGATCGCCAGCAACGCAAGCAAGTAGATCAACTGGTCACTGATTTTAGCCAGCATAAGCTGGGACGCCGCGAATTTATGCAGCGCGCCCTTGCTGTGGGACTCTCAGCCAGCGCCGCGACCGCGCTGCTCGCCGCCTGTGGTGGTGGCAATACTATCGGCGGCAATTCGCCCAATACCAACAGCGGCCCGACGCAATCCTCGACAGTGGATCTGCTGAACGTCTGGAGCGGCGAAGAAAAAGATTCGTTCGATGCCGTCGTGGCTCCGTTCACCGCCCAGAACAAGATTACCATCAACGCCGAGTCGACCCGCGACCTGAGCGCGGTATTGACCACGCGTATTCGTGGCAATAACGCCCCCGATATGGCCGTTCTGCCCAATCCCGGCTTTATGCAGCAGCTCGCCTCGCAGGGCAAGCTGATCCCGCTGGATAGCTTCCTGGATATGGATAAGATTAAACAGGACTACTCGCAGGGCTGGCTCGACCTGGGCAGCTATAACGGCCACCTGTACGCGCTGTTCTACAAAGCCGCCAATAAAGGCACGATCTGGTACAATCCCAAGAATTTCTCCGCCGCCGGCTATCAAACGCCCGCGACCTGGAATGATCTGATTGCCCTTTCCGACAAGATCGCGCAGAGCGGCAAATATCCCTGGTCGATGGGCCTCTCCAGCGCAGCCGCCAGCGGCTGGCCCGCCGCCGACTGGATCGCGCAAATTTACCTCAACCAGAACGGCGGGGATATGTACGATAAATGGGTCAACCACCAGATCCCGTGGACTGATCCGAGCATTAAAGCGGCCTTCCAGGCCTTCGGCCAGATCGCGAACGGCAAGCACTATATCAATGGCGCCCCTCAGTCGATCATCGCCACGGGCTACCAGGACGCCTCCTATCTGCCCTTCAAGAATCCCCCGGCGGCGTATATGTACTATCTCGGCGACTTCACCGAGGGCTTTATCACCGGACAGTTCAAGAGCGCGGTGGCCGGCACCGATTTCAATTTCTTCCCCTTCCCGACCATCAATCAGTCCTACGCCGGCGCTGTCACGGGTGGCGCGGACGTAGTGGTGGCCTTGAAGAATACGACGGCGGTCCAGGCTCTGGTCAAATACATGGCCACGGCCCAGGCGCAGGAAATCTGGGTCAAACGCGGCGGCTTCACCTCGCCCAACAAGTCGGTAGACCTGGCTTCGTACCCCGACGCGGTGGCCAAGGCTTCGGCCCAGCAGCTCACCCAGGCGACCATCTTCCGCTTCGGCGCGGACGACCTGATGCCGCAGGCGGTGGAAAACGCCTTCTGGAAAGCGACCCTGCAGTACGTGCAGTCGCCTGACCAGCTGGATAGCATTCTCCAGTCCATGGAGTCAACGGCGGCGCAAAGCTACACCTCCTAGACCCCATCAAGCGACTCAACTCTATGGTATGCTTGGAACAGCACAGCGTTCCCGCTACCGTGAGCAACGCTTCACTGGCCCTCGCCTCCTGGGAGAGTCGGCAGACGCTGTTTTGTTTGCCCGCTCTCCCAGGAGGCACGGACGTATAGGACACGACACCGGCATGGGGACTGACCTGCCTGTGCGCGCCTTTCGTGTTTTTTTATCAGGAAGGGGGGAATATGGCTCTCTCTACTGTCCAGGACCACCCACACTCCAGACGCAAAGGCAAATCAAGCAGCCTCCACGGCAATCAAATCTTTGCCTGGATCTGGATCGCTCCAGCCGTGATCTTTGTGGCGATTTTCCTGGTGTACCCGACCATCCAGACGGTCATCTGGAGTCTGCAAAATGCCAACAGTACAGAATTTGTCGGCTTGAAAAACTATGCCCTGATCTTTACCAGTAGCAATCTGCTGGAAGTGCTCAAGAATAATATCTTCTGGCTGTTCCTGGCCACCGCTGGCACAGTGCTGCTGGGCCTGATCATCGCCGTGTTGGCGGACCGGGTGCGCGCCGAGAGTGTGCTGAAAGCGACGATCTTCATCCCGATGGCCCTCTCTTTTGTCGCGGCCAGCGTCATCTGGGGCTTCGTCTACGCCTATCAGCCGCCCGGTCAGCCGCAAATCGGCCTGCTCAACGCCATCGTGACCGCGTTCGGCGGACAACCCCAGGGCTGGCTGTCAAACTCGCCGGGCAATGACGTGTCCCTGATGGTCATCTATATCTGGATGTGGACCGGCTTCTGCATGGTCATCCTCTCGGCTGCCCTGAAGGGCGTGCCGGCGGAAATTCTGGAAGCGGCCCGCTGCGATGGAGCCAGCGAAACCAGGATCTTCTTCGGTATTATTGTGCCTATGATCAGTCCGACGATCCTGGTCGTCACGACCACCATGGTCATCAATGTGCTGAAAATCTTCGACGTAGTTTACACCCTGACCGGCGGCAACTATCACACCGATGTCGTGGCCATGGAGTTCTACAATCAACTCTTTAACAATGGCCTCGGCAATTTTGGCCTGGGCAGCGCCCTGGCGGTCTTACTGCTGCTGGCTATCATCCCCGTCATGATTGTTAATGTCCGGCGATTCCGCGCACAGGAGGCACGACGATGAGCACTGTCAATCCCGTTGAACCAGGCAATGTGGCCTCGCTCGACCCGGCGTCCAGCGCCCCGTCGAGCAACCGCAGACTGACGATTACGCCGCGCCAGCGCATTATGAAGATTGCCAATAGCAGCATTTTGATAGCGGTTATCGTCATTCTGGCCGTCGTCTGGTCCCTGCCCACGCTGGGACTGCTGGTCAGTTCGTTCCGCCCTGGCGACCTGGTGCAAAACTCCGGCTGGTGGACGGCTATCACCTACCCCTGGCATTTTACCCTGGATGACTATACCCAGGTTCTCCAGGCTCAGGGGATGGGCCGGGCTTTCATCAATAGCCTGATCATCGCCATCCCTGGCACGATCCTGCCGGTACTGGTGGCGGCCTTCGCGGCCTATGCCTTCGCCTGGATGCGCTTCCCCGGACGCGACTGGATCTTTATCACCATTGTCGGTCTGCTGGTGGTGCCGATTCAAATCACCCTGATCCCGATTCTGCAACTCTTCACCGCCGTCAACCTGACCGGCAGTTACCTGGCGATCTGGCTGGCGCACACGGCCTACGGTCTGCCTTTCGCGATCTACCTGCTGCGCAATTTCTTTGGCGAATTGCCAGCGGACCTCTTTGAGTCAGCTCACATCGATGGCGCCTCGCACGTGCGCATCTTCTTCCGCCTGGTGCTGCCGCTGTCGGTCCCGGCTCTGGCCTCGCTGGTCATCTTCCAGTTTATGTGGGTCTGGAACGATCTGCTGGTAGCCCTGGTGATCCTGGGCGGCAACCCCAGCAGTACCCCCATGACGGTCACCATCGCCAATATGATCAACGCGACGACCAGCAACAGCAACTTTCAGGTACTGGCCTCGGCGGCCTTCGTCTCGGCCATTCTGCCCCTGATTATCTTCTTCTCCCTGCAACGCTACTTCGTGCGTGGCATCCTGGCAGGATCAGTCAAGGGCTAATTTCATCTTTTAGCATGAAATGAACGAAAAACTATGCGGTCTATGCCTGCATAGTTTTTCGTTCATTTCATACCACAGGATGAGGTGAGGCTCAGGTGCTGTAGTTCAAACGGGCAGATATTTCGATGGTATTGAGAATATCATCGAGCTGGTCCTGATCGGCGATAAAGTTCTGGACCTGCTGCCAGAAGACGCGCTCAACGGCGAAGGGCATCATGTCGTCGGCCCCGAAGCGGAAGGTACTGGCGTTGGCAAGCATATGCGCCGAGGCACGCGCGACATCGTTGGGATAATTGGCGAGATCGACATCTCTGTTGACCGAGGTCGCGCCACCGCGTCTGACCCAGATGGCCTGGGCTGCCGCGCTGGAAAGATATTTCATGAACTCGCGCACTCTGTCGTCGGTGCGCATGGCCACGACCAGGTCCGCGCTGCCGGTAACGGCTCCAGCATAGCGCTCATCGAGGATGGGGAACGGAAAAAAGTCGAAATCCACGCCGGGCTGCGCGCCTTTGAACTGGCTGGTGATAAAACCAGGGGCAAAGTCGCCCAGATAATTCATATACGCCTGGGGTGGATTGGCGAAGGGCGCGTAACAGGCATCGGTGAAACTGGTGCGTAAAATAGAGTGAGGCGCGTCCTTGATATAGTGCTTGCCGCCCGCGATCTGCCCAAATAATTGAAAGGCTTCTTTGACACTGCTATGCGTCCAGGGAATTTTGTGGGTCACCCACTGGTCGTACAATTCTTTGCCAAATTTCCTGAGATAAATTTCCGCGATCCAGTCGGCGGCAGGCCAGCCGCTGGCGGTGGCGTTCTCAACGCCCAGGGACCAGGGATAGTGGCCGCTGTGCGCGATCTTGTCGGAGAGCGCGATCAGTTCTGCCCACGTGCGGGGAATCTGATAGCCCTGGGCCTTGAAACGAGTGGGACTGTACCAGATGGTGCCTTTGTTGGCCGCTTTGTAGATCAGGGCATAGAGCTTGCCCTGATATGATGCCATGTCCAGCCAATCGCTGGCGTAGCCGCTGCGCATGGCCTGCATGTCCAGAAAGGTGTCCAGGCGCATCAACTGCTGCTGACTGGCCATCTGACGCATCTGCGCTGGATTGGGCAGTACGACCACGCCCGGCGGATCATTTTCCCGCAGGCGAATGGTCAGAGCGACGGTCAAATTGCGCGTCGACTCCAGGTTGACCGCGATACCGGTCGTTTTGATGAACGGCGCTACCACGGCATGAAATGAGTCCAGTTCCTCGCCACTCCATACATTCAGCACATCTATCGATGCCTGCGGGGCACTGGCTCCTCCACAGGCGGCCAGGAGTCCGCTGGCCGCGCTCAAACTCAAACCGGCAGCCATGGCGCGCGTCAGCAAAGCCCGGCGCCCCAGGCGCATAGAGCTATAGGACTCGACCAGATCATCTATCATCTTCTGCTGCTGACGCCGAATAATGAGCATACCCCCGTCCCTCCTTTGGCAAACGGCGCTTCCCTGCCTTCTGCTGACAACATTGACAAGCAACCGCATATTTCACCACAAGAATACCTTATTTAGTCACACTTGAGTAGACCTGGCAAAAATTCCGCCAAAATTGTCATGTTTGGGAGGATTGGCCTGTCATTACTATATGACAGCAATCTTTCACTATTTAGAAGAAGTCTGGCAAACAGGTAAAACGTATGGGTCTGTCCAGAGGTGTATGAGATGTCGATGTCGATATCAGGAGGTCGAAGGATGCGACAGGAGCAAAGGACTGTCAGATCAATGACAAATGATTTGTTGCGCCAGGAGCGCCAGCGGCGCGGGTGGTCGCGCGCGTATATCGCGGAGGAGATCGGGGTTGCCGATCCCAAGACGATTGGGCGCTGGGAACGAGGGGATGCTTTTCCCAGTGCGTATTTTCTGCAGCGCTTATGTGCTCTTTTTGCCATGCCAGCGGAAGAACTTGGGCTATGGCAGCGCGAAAGTTCGGCGGAGTGTGCCGGGCCTTATTTGCTGCGTGCTGTCAGTTCGCCGGCGCCCGCTGAAAAAGCGCTCTTTGATCCCGCCCTGCCACCGGCGCACAGCGATGAACTGGTGGGGCGCGAGGAGTTGCTGACGACACTGATGGCACGTCTGTGCCGGGCAAACGGCCAGGCGGTGGCTGCGCTCAGCGGCTGGCCCGGCGTGGGCAAAACCGCGCTGGCGATCAGCCTGGCGCATACCCGCGAGTTGCGCCAGCATTTTCACGATGGCGTGCTCTGGGCCTGCCTGGGACCAGAGGCCGATGTACTGGATGAACTGCGCCGCTGGGGACTGCTGCTGGAAATTGACGAAAGTCAGCTCACCCACCCGGAGAGTATCGACGAGTGGAGCCGGGCCATTCACGCGCGCATCGGCGAGCGTGCGTTTTTGCTGGTGATCGATGATGCCTGGACCTGCCAGGATGCGCTGGCCTTCAAGATAGGCGGTCCCAATTGCGCCTATCTGCTCACGACGCGCATTCCGGCGGTGGCGCTGTACTTCGCCGAGGGCAACTCGCTGGCGGTGGAGACGCTGAACAGTGAGGAGAGTCTGCGTGTGCTGGCGCGTTTTGTTCCGGCCCTGGTGACGCAGGAAGGCGCAGCCCTGCGCGAGCTGGCCCGCCAGGTCGGAGGTCTGCCGCTGGCCCTGCAATTGATCGGCGCGCACCTGCGCACGCATCTCTACAGCGGACAACCGCGCCGCTGGCAGGCCGCGCTGGAGCGTCTGAAACAGCCTGCCGCGCGTCTACAACTGACCATGCCGCGCGCTCCCCTGGAGCGCCAGATGGGTCTGCCCGCCGATGCGCCGATTTCGCTGCAAAACGAGATTGAGTTGAGCTATCGCCGCCTGAGTCCCGCGACCAGGCTGGCGCTGGGCAAACTGGCCACCCTGGCAGGCAAGGCCCGTGGCTTCACTGAAGAGGCAGCCCTGGCGCTGCCCGGCGTAACCCTGGAAGCGCTGGATAGTCTGCTGGATGCCGGACTCCTTGCAAGTATCGGCCTCGGGCGTTACACTCTTCATCAGACTATCGCTGATTTCGCCAGCCTCCAGGAAGACCTGTTGAGAAACAGAGAGGAGATACCGCCGCGCCTGTCTATCCTGCGCCAGTTGCGTGGACACGTCTATGCAACTGAACGCCAGGAGCACCGGGAGCATCAGCCGCCTCCGCTGAGCGAAGTCGTGCCGGCACTGCTCCAGAGATCGGGGGAATCCGCGCTGCTCTGATCGTCTCGCCTGTCCATCACGGGCAGCATTTTCGCCAGTGCCAGAAGGAGTTCGGGCATGTCTTACAGGATAGGCGATCCACCCGCCAATGAGGCCGGGAGCTTTCCTGATGAACGCGAGCTTGTCCTGCGTGCGCAGCAGGGCGACCAGCTCGCCTTTGAAAAACTGTATGAACGCTATAATGATCGCATCAGTCGCTATCTCTTTCGCATGATAGGCGATGATGGCGTGGGCAGTGAATTAACCCAGGAAACCTTTCTCAAAGCCTGGGAATCACTGCTGAGTCTGCGTGATCCAGGGCGCTTCGCAGGCTGGCTCTACCGTATTGCGACCAATAGTGCGTATAATTATCAGAACCATGCACGTTTGATTCGTACTATTCCCTGGGAAGAGTACGTTGAGAAATCCGCGAGCCTGAGTATCTCCGGCCCGGAGAGACAAATAGAGGAAACTGAACTGATGAAACTTGTCCTGGCACGCGTCTCACCAACGTACCGCCCGTGTTTTATTCTCTATGTGATTGAGAAGCTCCCTCAGCGACAGATCGCCGAACTCCTGGGGATCAAGCTCGCCAGTGTTGGAAAATACGTCAGCCGGGGAAAAGAGGAATTTCGTCAGATCTACTATCGTATGATGAATGAAATACAAGAAATTGAGGGAAGGACACAGAAATGAAGACTCGCCGTCCTCCCTGCCTTGAATGGCGCGAAAAACTTGCCCTGCGGCACGAAGATCTTTCGCCAGCCGATCAGCAAGCGCTGGACGCGCATCTGCGCACCTGCGACGCCTGCGCCGCTGCCCTGGCCGACTATCACTTTTTCGAGGCCCGCCTGGATGCGCTGCCCCCACCAGCCATCAAGCCGCTGCCTCGCCTCTCACCCCATTTCTTCGAGCGCGCAGGCGGAACTCAGATAGAAAACGCCAAAACTGTTTCGGATCAGAAGAAGTCAGCGCCCGCGCGTCCACAACGGGAGCGCAAACCCAACAGGGCCGTGACTGCCATCTGGCGCGCTTTGAGCATCGCGGCGGTGCTCTGCCTGCTGCTGGGCGCGGGTGTGCTGTTCCGCGCGGGCTACCTCTCGCGCCTGGCCTCCCATCCCTCCGGGGATACGCTGCTGGACCTCAATCAGCACACCGGACCGGTCAACGCAGTGGGCTGGTCGCCCGATGGACAAAAAATAGCTACCGCCAGTTCCGATGGCACAGTCAAGGTCTGGAATGCGCAGAGCGGCACCCTGATCTGCACCTTTACAAACGGGGATGTCGTTTTCACCCTGGCCTGGTCGCCTGATAGCCAATCCATCGCCGAGGGCAGCGGCGACAATACCGTGAAAACCTTCAACGCCAGCACATGCTCGGTACTCAAAACGTACAGCGGACACACCAACGCCGTGCTGGGAGTCGCCTGGTCGCGCCACGGCGACTACCTGGCCTCGGCCAGCAGCGATCACACCGCGCTCGTCTGGCAGGTGGCAAGCGGCGAAAAGCTGCTGAGCGCTTCGTTCAATGATTTTGCCTCCACCGTCGCCTGGTCGCCAGTCGCCGATGATCTGGCCATTGGCGACTGGAACAACACCGTCCAGATCTGGAATATACGCACAAAGAGCCTCCTCCACGAAGACAATAGCTATCCTGACGCCGTGAACGCCGTCGCCTGGTCGCCCGATGGCAAATACCTGGCAGTCGGCATCCAGAACGGCACAGTCGAGGTAAAAACCGCCCTCACCGGGCACTTGCTCGTCACCTATACCGGGCACCAGAACTCGGCCAATACCGTCGCCGTGGATGCCGTCGCCTGGTCGCCCGATGGCAAATATATCGCCTCCGGCGACACCGACAACAAAGTACGAGTCTGGAATCCCTTTACCTCTACCCCCCAGACGTTTATGGCCTATACGCAACATACCAGCGCCGTCAGTTCAGTCGCCTGGTCACCGGATGGCAAAAAGATCGTCTCTGGCAGCGCAGACAACACAGCCAGAGTCTGGACCATCACAGAATAACTGGCATCCATCCCTGGTCCGTGTAGTCCTCCCCTGGGCATGAGGGAGGACTACACGATATCAGTTATCCCCTTTCCAGCGCCGCCAGGGCGCGTTTCCCCTCTCCACTCCAGGGAAAAGGATGACATGAGTCATCCTCACTTTTTCCGAGGCAGCCTCAAGCGCTGGTGGCGCCCCGCTATGAGTCCTCCCCACTGTTTCTGAGGCAGCCTCAAGCGCTGGTGGCGCCCCGCTATGAGTCCTCCCCACTGTTTCTGAGG
>DASZXF010000446.1:0-3032 GCA_035546055.1 Ktedonobacteraceae bacterium | reverse complement strand
GCGGCGCTGGACAAAGGCTTTGATATTCCGGTTTACAAGACGGTCAGAACGCGCAAATACGCCAGCGCGCCCTGGCCCAACGTGCTCTCTGTGCGCGTGCCGGCCCCTGAGCTGAGCTTTGCAATGGCCGAGCAAGGGCTGATGGCCGATCAGCAGTACAGCGAGCCGCTGGCGATCACCAACTCCTTTGGCGTGCCCTCCTTCGAGCCGGATGTCTGGCAGCCAGATATGGCCGAGGCCAGCCGCCATGCGCGCCGGGGACAGTTCGTCGTGGGCAGTTTCCAGGGCACAACCAACCGCACCGGCGACATCGAGGCCTACATTCAGGATTTCGTCCTGGCCGCCAGACTCGTCAAGGAAACCGGCGTCAAAGTGCTGGAGGCCAATCTGAGCTGTCCCAACGAGGGCACCGGCCATCTGCTCTGCTACGACACGCAGCGCACGCGGACCATTCTCAGCGCCATCAAAGACGAAATCGGCGATCATCCCCTGTGCATCAAGATCGGCTATTTCAAGAACCAGGAGCAGCTCGCCCATTTCGTGCAGACGGTTGGCGGGCTGGTGCAGGGCATCAGCGCCATCAACACCATTCCGGCGAAAATTATCGACGGGCAGGGCCGGCCCGCGCTCCCCGGCGAGGGACGCGAACGCAGCGGCGTCTGCGGCCAGCCCATTCGCTGGGCCGGCCTGAGCATGGTCCGGCGGCTGGCCGAACTGCGTCGGCAGCTGGATCTCTCCTTCACCATCATCGGCGTTGGCGGCGTCACCCGACCAGAGGACTACCAGGCTTACACGGCAGCGGGCGCGGAAGTCGTCATGAGCGCCACCGGAGCCATGTGGCATCCCCTGCTGGCCCAGGATATCAAAGCCGCCATTGCCAGAGAACCCTACTCCACTTTGCGGCTGGAGTAGTCTACCCGCCCCTCGCTTGGCCTGACAACATCGCTGTTCAGACCAAATGAGATAATGCGCGTGGGCGTGATGCGCAGAATTTCCGGCGCGAAGTTCTCAAGAATGGCCTTTCCGCCCTCCGGCAAGGCCTCGACGCGCCCGCGCACTTCGAGCATACGCGGTTTCCAGGGCGGCTGAACGTCGTCCACCACAAAGGCCACGCGTCCGTAGCTCAGGGCGTCGCGGTACTTCTTGGTCCCGGCCATGTTGTGCCCGCCAATGTCGATACTGTCCAGTTCAGGGTTGTAGCGAAAACTGACCGGCACAACATGCGGCTCCCCCTGCGGACTCACCGTAGCCAGCCTTCCTAAACGCTGGCTCTGCAAATACTCTATCTCCTGGGACGTAAATTTGCTCATACTAAGCAGCTCCTTTTTCACATGCAATGCGCTTGAAAAGAACACCTTTAGTATATCGCTAAGAAAATGTAAGTGTCACTGTCCAGATGGACAGTCTGGCAAAGTCAAAAAGCGGCGGGTTTTGCTCTAGACCAGCAGGTGATAGGCGTAAAACTCCTGATCGCGCCGCCAGCCCGCCGCTTCGTAGACAGCCTGGGCGGTGTAGTTATCCACGGCGGTGGTCAGGGACAGACCTTTGGCGCCGGTCTCTATGGCAAACTGGCGAGCGCGTTCCAGCAGGGCTGTGCCGGTGCCGGTGCGGCGCGCGGAGGGAGCGACAAAAAGATCGTTCAAGATCCAGAGCCGTTTCATCGAAACTGAGGAAAACGAGGGATACAACTGGGTAAAGCCGCAGGCCTCGCGCTGGCCCTGCTCATTTGTGCGCAGAGCCAGAAAGATCACCGAGGTCTGCTGCTCAAAATGGGCCTGGAGAAAGCGCCGCGCGCCCTCCAGGTCAGATGCTTGCTGGTAAAACTGGCGATAGCCATCGAATAAGGGCACGATCATATCCAGATCGTCAAGGCTCGCCCTGATAATTTCTACGGCGGTTTCCTGCGTTGTCATACCGATCCTTTCCGCTAGCGTGTATCAGATGTTTGCAGCGATGAGCACGTCGTGGGTGGGCACGCGGGAGGCGATGCACCCGCGCGCTTTTATGATGTGCGGCTATCGTAGCCGGGAAAGGAGCGGCTGGCAAGGTCCATTTCGCGCCAGGGCAGGCAGGCCATTTCCAGGCTAGCGTGTCGCTGACGGGACACCCACGCCTTCAGGGGCCGCGCTTCTGCTGGTGGGAGGATCGAGACGGCTGAGGCGTCCGGCCAGATTCTGCGCCAGTCCGATGGCCCCGACACCGATCAGCAGGTGAATCGTCGGCACCAGCCAGGGCGCGCCATCTATATACAGGCGCAACTGCAACTCACCAAAGATCGGCACCACCAGCGCGTACACCACGCCCACCACGCCGATAGCACGAGGGCGTCCACGCACCATCTGCGCGATGGCCAGCATCAGCAGGGCCAGCGTCACCAGAATGCCGGTCAGCATATGGAGGTCGATGTATACAGGATCGAAAACGAATGGCGTGTTGACAATTCCCAGCTCAGCCAGCCAGAAAAGACCTCCCAGCAGCAGGGCCAGCACGCCAGCTATACGCGCCACCCAGGAAGCAATACGTATAATCATCGTGTTCTTCATTCCTTTTATTTCTCTGTCGTTACTTCTTGTAAATCTTTGCGGTACTCGTTTTCCTGAATCAGTTCCACTTCATAAACCGCCGTCTTGTTGCCGGGATTGCGACGATCAAAGATGAAACCCCAGAAATGGCCGAGCACGCCCACGCGCAGCAGCGCCCGCGCCCGCTCGCTCTCCGCCCCGGCCAGTCTGCGCACGCGCCCCTCAACAGCCGGACCGGTGGCCTGACCACGCATGTTACAGGGAGCCAGCAACACGCGCGGGTTGTTGGCCATGCGTTTGACCTTCCAGGTATCGGCGGCGGTCATAAAGTAGATTTTGCCATTGGCGGCGATGGTACCCACCTGTGTGCTTATCCCTTCGCCATTGCGGCGAAACGTCGTCAAGACAATCTGGTGAGATTTGCCAGCCGTGGTCAAAAAGCCAGCCGTATCTTTTATGTTTTTTTCACTCATTACATGCATTTTCCTTTCAACACATTCCAGGTAATCC
>DASZXF010000445.1:0-1883 GCA_035546055.1 Ktedonobacteraceae bacterium | reverse complement strand
GGTTGGTTGATCCGCGCAGGGAAACGGCGCTTCAAAAGGACGAGATAACAAAGGAAACAGGCGGTTTCAGGGACTGAAACCGCCTGTGTTTTATTTCCTGGGCACTGAGCACCAACCGAGCAAAAGCCATCTGATGTCAGTGTTTTATATTGATGTATGTCGATTTTCCCTGGATCAGAGCCAGGAACGCGTATACGTAAATTCGTACAGGGCATGGATAATTGAGAAGTTGTTGCAGTTAGCGGTGTTCCTGTTGCTCTCTGAGGAGCGTGCGCAGCGCGGCGGCCTGCCCACGATTCCAGGAGGCTGAGCGAATGCCCGGTCCGAAGACTGGCAGAGAACTCTGCTCGCGGATACGAGCGGCGCGTTCGCGCTGGTAAATTTCGTGGACAATCTGGCGATCACTGAGATGCCAGCCCTGTTTTCTGGCACGCTGGGCAAACCACATCACACGATCATAGCCTTCCTGGTATTCGCGGTCAGCTTCCTCTCTGGCGGGCATTGGTTGCGTACTCATATGTCTTTTTATCCTGCTTTGCAATCATTAAAGGTCAGGTCAATAGCAAATAACGCTGTTCAGATTATGGCAAAAATAGCAGGTCGTGTCAATATTGTTCTGTTGCCCGCCGGCTGAAAACCACCGGCGCGAAAAATCCGTCCCCGCGGACGAGAGGGGAGACCCTGGTACTACCCCTGCGGGCGGACGCGGAAGGGGCCGGCTGAGCGCGAGAGATGCCCAGCCGGTCTCCGGGGCGCCATGGCTCAAGAGAGGTGATTCAGCAGGAGGAAGCTGATGACGAGGGTAAAGATGATGACTGTTTCTGAGACAGCCAGGCCGATCAGGAAATTGACACGGATCAGTGGTTCGGCTTCCGGGTTACGTCCGATGGCAGCATACGCCTGGTTGGCGCCCATGCCGATAGCGATACCCGCGCCGATGGCGCCCATGCCGATAGCCAGAGCAATAGCGAGCGTTTGCATAGTTTGCTTTCCTTTCTGTACTTTGCGTTGGATGCTTGTTTTCTATTACAATTTTAGAAGAGATATACGTGAAGAGACATCATCTATTCGGCGGAGACGCGATCCTCTGATGGCCGCAAAGAGCCTCATACAGATGGAGGAGAGCCATCCGGGTGAGCGGGGAAGGAGGCAGCCGTATGCAGACGCTGGCAAGGACGAAAGTTCGGTATTTCGCGCATGATTGGCGCCAGACGAGCGTAGTGCATCGTTTTCCAATTGTTCTGGTTGAACTGGTTTATTTCTGCTATCTCTGTGTGCGCACAGACGATATTACCCATTTTCTCTGCGTGACGGTGCTCATGGTGATCCATGTAGACCTCTATATGCTGGGCACACGTACCACTTTTTATGCCCCTGCCAGCTTGCCTTATCTGCTGGTGCAAAGCCTGCTTGTGCTGGCGATCAGTGCCTTGACTGGCCAGTGGCTTATTGAACTGGGTTTGAGTCTGGCGCTGGTGATCAAGGTTGGAGAACTGCTTGAACATGCGCGACCAGGGCCGGGGCCGCTGCTGGCCTGCGCCTTGTCTTACGGTCTGGCTGCGGGGCTGGTCATTATGCAGGCGGAAAAGAGCGTAGATCAGGCGCCCTGGATGATCTGCTGGCCCTTCCTGGTCTGTGCCTGCGGAACCATGCTGCTTTTCTGGCGCCAGGCCCGCGCGCGTAGCTGTATGCAGCAACTCTTGCATAATCTGCATGATGGGTATGACCGCTTATTTTCCGCACGCACCGAGCTTATCAACAGGTGCGCGCAACTGGAAGCCTCGGTGGTTGAAGCGGAAGAGGCGGCCCTGCTGGATGAGCGGCGGCGCCTGGCCAGGGAACTGCACGACACGCTGACGCAAGATCTGGCCGGGCTCATTTTG
>DASZXF010000444.1:0-3865 GCA_035546055.1 Ktedonobacteraceae bacterium | reverse complement strand
AGGACGTGAAGCGGATTGAGCGCGGCCAGGCATTGCAGGGTTGACAGCATCGCCGCCGCGCAGTCGCTCTCCTCGATGCAGGGCAGCGGCCACTCGATGGCGTCAAAGCCGAGCAGCAGGCGCAGCGCGGGCAGCCAGGCGACGATGTGATCGTGGCAATGGCCCGGCGCGTGCCGCAGTTCAATGCTCAATTCCTCGTCGGCGATGGTCATCTGCTCCGTGAAGGTCAGCGTGGGGGGAACCACCATTACCCCGTCGAACGTTCGCGTTTTCTGCTGAAAGCGCTCAAGCCGGGCCTGTGCCTCCGGGGCCAGCAAACGCTGGCGACAGCGTTCGTGCGCGATGATCGGAACTGACCGGGTGTGACGAAAGTAGCCGTTGCCCCAGACATGATCCCAATCGGCGTGGCTGTTGACGCAGAGCAACTGTTTGCCGGCTGACGCGGGGCCGAGCGCGGCCAGCATGTCTGCCACATCGCCTGGATTGAGCAGCGTATCCAGCACGACCACGTGAGAAGCCCCCAGCACGACATAGGCATCGACCTCCATGCCCTCAAAATCCTCCAGACCGTGCAGGGTGCGTCGGAACACGCGCACACGCGGATCTGGACTCAGACCGCTGACTTCGCGGCACTCGGATGATGGCGAGGTGTTCATGCTTGAGGCTCTCTTTCCGCTTAGCGGTGCATACCAATGAAGGCGACCAGGAGATACAGGCCGTAGAGGAAGAGGCAAATAAGGATGATCGCGCCCAGGCAGGTGAGATTCCAGGCCCGCCGATTGTTCAAGGCCTGGCGTAACTGCTCGGCCATGTCGGGCGGATCGAGCAGGAGTTCTGGGCAAATGCTCGTCAGATGGGGCAGCATGGCGCGAAATTCGCGCGCGTTCGTCATACCCTCCACCAGCAGAAGCGAGGAGCCATCGGTCAAATCGGCGATCAGCACCAGGCGCGACGGATTGGGATCGCCGGGCGCGAGAGTCAGGCGCTCAATTGTCTCCAGCGGCAGGCGAATCTCGCGACCCTCCTCCCGGCTGGTCACAACCAGTTCTTCGGCATACAATTGTATCTCTTTGCCCATCCCATAGCGAACAACGCTGATCGGATGCGCATTAGCGGTATTTTGTGTACTCATATTTTTCTCAAATAAAAATAGATGGACTGGAAAAGCCCTGGTAGACTGATTGTAGCTTATAAAATGATATTCGTCGAGGGGCGTAAAGCGGCTTTTTGCCGGCCTGTGCGCCCGTTTGAGGGAAAAACGCGTCAGATTACGCACCTTTTCCGCAGAGAATCCGCGCATTTTTCTCTCATTACGGGCCTGCAGGACTTTTGTCGGGAGAGAGGAAACATGTCCAGTATCAGCAGCCTTTTCGCCAGCTTCTTCCCATTGAGGAACAGAGTGCCGGTAAAACAGGGACTTTTGAACAATAAACAATGAAAAACTTGACAGCGCTTATCTATTCATTTACAATCACACATAACAGTTGTGTCTTAAAAGAAGGAGCCTGGTAGAACTCTATGGCCCGTGTCGGTCTCCTTGAAGATAATACGCGTATTGCCAAGCTTTGTGTCACGATGCTCAATTATGCCGGCCACGATGTCATGCTTTACGGGGATGCTCAAGAATGTTTAAAGGCTCTCTCTGTGCTCGATCTCTTTCAAATGTCCCCATCTCTGGAAAAGGGGCCGCGTGACTATCTGCCCCTGCCTATCGATGTCCTGATCCTCGATCTGCATTTGCCTACCATGCCGGGATTGGATGTTCTGCGTTTTTTGCGCAGCCATCCCCGCACTCTCGCGCTGCCTCTGATTTTTTGTACCGCCGCGCCCTCTTCTGAGATTACTATCGCGCTGCAAATCGCGCCGGATGCGACCCTGGTCGAAAAACCGTTTAAGTTGCAAACCCTGGTCAATGCCATCAGTGAGTCCCTGGCCCAGGAGGCCCAGCCTTCCTGATCTCTCCTTTCTGATGCAGCAAAAAGCCCTTCCCAAACGATACTTGAATGAGATCTCAAAAATGTGAGTAAAGAAGGACTTTTGATGCAACAACAACGTTTAATTCAGATAGATACTTCTCTGGTGGCTCTGCTCTACCAGCAACATGCATCTACCATCTTTCTTTTTGTCAGACGCCATATGTTCTCGCTGGAAGATGCGGAAGATATTACGCTGGAAATCTTTCTGGCCGCGCTTGAGCAGGAAGAGACCTTGCGCGGTATGAGCGATGATGTGCGCCTGGCCTGGTTACGTCGCGTGGCCCATAACAAAATTGTGGACCATTACCGCCGTGCTGCCCGCCGCCAGGTTGCTCCGCTTGAGGAGGCCAGCGAGATGTTTGACGAAGATGAGGCCAGCCTGCCCGAACCGCTCGCCCTGCGCAGCGAGGAATATGCGCTGCTGCGCCGTCGCCTGTCTACGCTTTCCCCTCAGCAGCAGGAGATTCTCCATCTGCGTTTTGCTGGCGGTCTGCGCTCGCGCGAGATTGCCAGTCTGTTACACAAAAGCGAAGGAACAGTGCGTTCGACGCTGACGCGCGCGCTCAACTTTTTACGTTCCGTCTATGAGCGCTAGAAGGGATCACAGATGCAACAGCAAGACCATTTTTTCACCGAAACGGTGGATGAGCAGATAGAGCACCTGGCACACAGCCAGGGTAACACGCCGGAGAGCCTGGTTGTGCGGGATCTCCACGGCCTGTATGAGCGCGGGGATTCGCCTGAGCAGGTGCGCAGTTCGCTGAACGCCATCTGGTCCCGCCTGGCGGATCATCTCTCGCCGGAGAACCAGACCCTGGCCTCTGAACTGGAGACGGGGCCGGTGCGCTCGCTGAGCCGCGCCGAACGCCAGCGGCTTTTGTCGCCGCCGCTTCCCTCCGAGCAGGCCGGAGCGAATGAGGTTGGTACTCTGCTCGCCTATCCCTCCAGGCCACGTCCAGACAAACGCCGCTGGCGCCGCACCCTGGTGTATAGCGTCCTGGCTGCGCTGCTTCTCCTGGGCATCTTTAGCTGGACCCTGATCTCGCTTCTGCGCGCTCCGGCCTCCGGCGGAACGGCCTCCGGGCCTGGTACGCCCGCGTCAGGTACGCCCGTGTCGAGTACGCCCGCGCCGCAGAGTATGAGAGATCAGGCCCATCAACTGGTGGGGCAATTCCATCAGGAAGTCAGCGCCTGGGGGAAAGATCATACCTACAACGATCCAACCGACGGCAAGACCTATGAACTGGACTACGCCTACGGCCAGCAGGGTCTCGGGGGCGTGCTGGACCACCAGCTTGCTCAGGCAAAGAACACGGCTGAGTATCAGGATGTCATCAACCAGGCCCAGAATGCGCTGATCAATCTGCACGCCATGGAGAGCAATGCCACTGACCCGGCGCCCTGGAATCAGCCGCACAAGGCGGATAACGATCTGTTGAGCCACTACAAACTGAACAGTGGGACGGTCATGGTTGTCTCTTTGCTTGAGCAGACCATGCGCGTCTATCAGAATGGGCAGCTTGTCAAAGCCTTCAAGATCACCAGCGGACGCTATGAGGTGCCATCCCTGCCGGGTTACTGGACCATTGGCCAGCGTCAGCACAATTTCACCATGCTGTCGTCCGTGCCCAAAGGTTCACCCTACTGGTTTCCGCCCATGCAGGTAGAGTATGGGCTGCTCTACCACAGCGGCGGCTACTGGCTGGTCAGTAGCCAGTGGCGCGCGGATTATGGCGGCGGCACCAACTTCCCTCACAAGGATAGCGGCGGAAACGCGTTTGCTAACGACGGCTCCATGGGTAATGTAGATGTGCCCGTGAGCGATATGACCTGGCTCTACGCGCATACACAGATGAACGATTCCATCATCCTCTACTGATTTCAGTATC
>DASZXF010000443.1:0-18721 GCA_035546055.1 Ktedonobacteraceae bacterium | reverse complement strand
GATACAGGCGCCGATTTTTACCTCGCCAGAGAGTGGGCCGTCCGTTGAACCGCTGCGTGAACCCCTCGATACAATAACTCCCGCGCTTCCAGCACGTTCCCAAAACAAGCGTAATGCCTTGTTGCCCGTCGTCATTGGTCTATGTCTGCTGCTTGCGCTGGTCGGTATTGGTACCGGGGTGTACCTCACGCATTCGTTTGGACCCATATCTGCGCCAACATCGACCACCATCTCTACACTCGCGGCAACCAGTACATCGCTGCCAACCCCAACCAATACACCTGAGCCGCCTACTCCCACCAGCGCTCCCGTTCCTACTTATCCTCAACTCAAACCATTTTATAGCGGGACGGCGACAGGCTATGCAAATGCCACCATCACATTTTCCCTCCAGGCGGAAGATCAGCAAGGAAATGTCAAAATGCAGACCACGTTCCAACGTACAGATAATCAAGCATCGGCAATCTATGATTGTCAGGGGCAGGTAAGCCAGGACAACCAGCTCACCCTTTCCTGCACAGAAGTAGGCGTTGCTCAGTTTCAATTAAGTATCCACGGTACTATCTTTCCTGATGGTCATATGGAAGGCACCGAGGAAGCTACTGACACGGATGATTCGACCTACGATCACCTTTACAACTGGTCTGTCTCCTGAGCGGACTGCTTCCGTCGCTTCCGCTGACATTCCCAATGGGATCGCATAAAACAAGACAAAAGCACCAATCTTCCCAGAACGAAAAATTGACTCTTGCGCTTTCTAGAGGAATCTGTTATAGTGCGTATACAATTCGTTTTATGTTTTCCAGTGGGTTGTCTGGACATAGGGGGAACCGTAGAATATGCCAACGTTAGAACGTTCAAATCCTCTACCTCTGTACTATCAATTGAAAGAAGTCCTGCGCCAGCAGATCCGCGCCGGGCACCTGGAGCCGCACGCGGCTATTCCTTCGGAGCCTGAGCTGGTGGCCAGCTATCATGTGAGCCGCGCGACGGTGCGCCAGGCACTGAATGAGCTGGTCCACGAAGGCTTGCTCTACCGCCAGCATGGCAAGGGGACGTTTGTCTGCGAGCCACGCATTCAACAGACGCTCAGCGAACTGGCTAGCTTTAGCGAGGAGCTGAAGCGCCGGGGCAAGCGTCCTGGTGGTCTGCTGATCGTGGCGGAGCTGACTCGCGGCAGCGAGGTTGTGCGCGACCGGCTGAAGCTGGCCGATGAGGAGCAGGTGCTGCGCCTGGAGCGCGTGCGTACCGCCGATGGTCAGCCGTGCGCTCACGAGGTCGATTATCTGCCCTATCCTCGCTCCAGCGGTATCTATCAGCGCGCGAAAGAGGCCGCCGAGGGTTCGCTTTACACGCTGATGGTTTCCGAAGGCCTCGGCCCCTACGTGGCTGAGCAGTCGATCAAGGGCGGCGTGGCCAGCGAGCGCGAGGCAGAGCTGCTTCAACTCTCCGCTGGTGAGGCGGGCCTGCGTTATACCTGTACTACCTACGATTCGACTGGACAGCCGGTCGAGTATTCTGAATCTTTCTTCCCTGGCGACCGTTTTGACTTCCATATCACTCTGCGCGTGGCGCGCTAATTCATCTGCGCGGGGACAGGCCACTCTCTGACTATTGACGGCCTGTCCCCGACCAGCCAGTGCTCCTCACGTCCCCCAGTTCGCTGCGTAGTTGTTTCCCTCGCCCCATATGCACAATTTTCCCGTGTCTTACTAGAAAGCTGAAAGCGTCCCGTGCTATACTGGCACAGAGATTTTTTGCTTTTCATGCTAAACTCGCCACTACACGTCACAAAAAGCTAGAAAATAGAGGAGATTTGGTCTTATTATGGACGACCGAGAGCATGTGTATGATGTCGACCCCAGTCAGAATGGTCTGACGGGCGGTGAACCGGGACCAGAAGAACAGCAATGGACGCAACGCGGCAATGAGGCCGCCGAACAGGAAGACTATGCCGCCGCCGCCGAGGCTTTTCAGCAAGCCGTGGAACTCAATCCCAATAACGCTCGCTCACGCTACAATCTGGCGCTGGCCCAGCAGTTCCAGGGCGATACCGAGCTGGCCATCGCTGGCTATCGCCGGGCTATCGATCTGGACCCGGAACTGATTGAGGCCTATACCAATCTGGGCAATCTCTATGGCGAACTGGGCTTGCAGGAAGAGGCTCTGGAGACGTTTCAGCAAGCCCTGGAGTACGATCCCGATAACGATGAGCTGTATACAAGCGTGGGGGATACCTACCGCCAGCAATACCTCTACACGGATGCTATTCAGAATTATCGCCAGGCGCTGATCCTCAATCCCGATAATCACCTGGCGGCTGACAATTTGCGCGATGTGCGCGAACGCGTCAATTATCAGCTCCGTCGCGTGATGGAACAGGAGCGCGCTATCGACGATAATCCTGGCGATACGTCGCGCTACGCCGAACTGGTTAATCTCTACCTGGATATGCATCGCTATGACGATGCTATTTCGGCGGCGAACCAGATTCTGGGCCTTGATCCCGAAGAACGCACGGGCTACGAGGCGCAGGCGGCTATCTATGAGGCGATGGGCGACCGCGATCAGGCCACGGTTGCCTATGAACGCCTGGTGGAGCTTTCACCGGAGGACGCGGAGGCGTGGGAACACCTGGGCACCTGGCGCTCGCTGCAAAATAATACGGATGGGGCAATTGAGGCCTATGCGCGTTCTGTGCAGCTTGACCCGGCGCGCTATACGGCACGCTTCAGTCTGGCCGAGGCGTACCTGGATGCCGAACGCTTCGATGACGCCGCGCAGGTCTACCAGGGCTTGATTGAGGAGTCCGGCGATCTTGATCCCGACGATCTGGCTGCCGCGTATGTGGGGCTGGCCGATGCCTACAATAGCCTGGAGCGCTTCGACGAGGCGGTTCAGACCTGTCAGACGCTCCTGGAGCAGTTTGAGGACGATCCCGAAGGCTATTATCAACTGGCGACGGCCTATGACTCACAGGGCAAGTTCGACGAGGCGATTGAGAATTATCGCAAGGCTCTGGATGGCGATCCGCTGAATGCCGATTACTACAATGATCTGGCCGATACGCTGCGCGAGGCGAAACGCTATCCCGAGGCGCTGGAGAACGCGCAACAGGCCATCGCGATGGACCCTTCGCTGGTCCTGGCTTACGAGACGCTGGCTCAGATCTACCAGGAGACTGGCCACAACGACGAGGCCGCGCAGGCTATGGAACAGGCCAATACGCTGAAGGCCGCTCAGGAAGAGGCGTAATCCCGCTCCAGGCCCGCAATATGTCTGTACCAGGAGCATGGCGCGCGCGATGCCCTGGACGCAAAGGGGAGCAAGCTGCTTGCCGAGCTTGCTCCCCTTTGCGTGCGGCCAGCGGCCTTCTGACCCCTGGCCTGCGCTATTTACGCGGTATACAGTTCAATTCCACTGATAAAGGGATTGTCCGCTCCTCCTTGTGTGAAGGCGATGACGATCTGTCCGCTGCTGTTGGCGGTGACGCTGAATTGCTTCTGCACCGCCGTTTTATACCCTCCTGTGGCATAAACATCGAAGCCGCTCAACACAGTTGACCCGTTGATGGCGACGTTGAATTTCCGCTGACCCGCCGCTGTCCAGGTCAGTTCCGCCCAGTCGAGCTTGAGCGTATACGCTTTGCCCGGCGTAAGCCCGCTCAGGGTATAGGTGAAGGAGGAGTACCAGCGACAGCTCTGCCAGACTCCCTGCGGCGCGGCATTGCTGACTCCGCTGGTGTTGATGCTGGACGAGGTGTCGGTGTACTGGTTGCCCTGGTTAGAGCCGGTATCAGCCACAAAACTGCCCGTCGCGCCATCGCCGGCGTTGATGGCTTTGACCAGCGTGCCGGTGCTGCTGGTGGGCGTCGGCGTGGGCGTTGACGTGCCGCCGCTCGGATTCCAGATCTCGATGCCGCTGATAAAGGGATTATCAGCCCCCGCCTGCGTGAAGGCGATGACGATCTGTCCGCTGCCGTTGGCCGCGACGCTGAACTGCTTTTGCAGAGCCTTTTTGTAGCCCACCTGGGCGTAGACATCAAAGCTGCTCAGGACAGTCGAGCCGTTGATCGCCACATTAAACTTACGCTGGCCCGCCGCTGTCCAGGTCAGTTCCGCCCAATCCAGGTCGACATAGTAGGTCTTCCCTGCCGTCAACCCTGGAATGGTGTAGGTGAAGGAAGCATTCCAGCGACAACTCTGCCAGACCGTCTGTGGCGCGGCGTTACTGACTCCGCTGGTGTCAATGCCGGACGAGGTGTCGGTATACTGGTTACCCTGGTTGAAGTCGGTGTCGGCGACAAAATTGCCCGTCGCGCTGCCGCCCGCGTTGATGGCCGTGACCAGCGTGGCAGTCGGCGGCGTGCTGGTGGGCGTCGGCGTGGGCGTATGGGTCGCGGTCGGTGTCGGTGTGGGCGTTGAAGTACCGCCACCCGGATTCCAGACCTCGATGCCGTTGATAAAGGGATTGTCCGCTCCTCCCTGCGTGAAGGCAATGACGATCTGTCCGCTGCCATTGGCCGCGACGCTGAACTGCTTTTGCAGAGCCTTTTTATAGCCCACCTGGGCGTAGACATCAAAGCTGCTCAGGACAGTCGAGCCGTTGATCGCCACGTTGAAGACGCGCTGACCGGCGGCCTGGAAGCTCAGTTCCGCCCAATCCAGCGCGACGGTATAGGTCTTCCCTGCCGTCAACCCCGGGATGGTGTAGGTAAAGGAAGAGAACCAGCGGCAACTCTGCCAGACGGATTGGGGTATGGCCTCCCCGACGCGGCTGGTGTCGATGCCGGACGAGGTATCGGAAAACTGGTTGCCCTGGTTAAAATCGGTATCGGCGGCGAAATTGCCCGTCGCGCTGCCGCCCGCGTTGATGGCCATGACCAGGGTACCACCCGGCTGCGGCTGCGGCGTGGGAATGGGCGAAGGCGTGGGGGTAGGTGTGGGCGAGCCAGGCGGCTGCGTGGGCAATTGCGTCGGCAGAGGCGTGGGCGTGCCGACGGGGAAACCGCAGACCTGCGGCGTCGGACTCCAGCCGGTATTGCCCGAACCCATAGTGACGTTCCAGGAGCCTGAGCCTTCGCAGCTCTCCATGCCGCCGACGCTGAGATTGCTGGCGACGACGTTGGTGGCCGAACCGCTGACGGTGTTGACCTTGTTCGAGAAGGCAAATTCCGCCCCGTTGATGGTGATGTTACTCATGGCCACGGTCGCGACCGGGTTGCCACCATCAAAGGAGATTGCCGCGTACTGGCTGTTGTCGATCTCGTCGCCTGAGACGGTGAAGGGCGCGTTGATCGAACTGCTATCGGCCCAGAACATCAGCGCGCCAAATTGCTGAATGCCCTGGTCGCCATAGCCAGCGGTGTAGCGAATGGTGTTGTTCGAGACCGTAGTGGTCCCGGCGAAATGGACCGTGGCGTTGCCAAAATCTTCGTCATCCAGCATAATGCCGCCGCCCCGGTACTGCGAGTCAGTGACCAGGTTGTTGGTGACGCTGTTGCCATTGCCGCCGTAGATGGCGATGCCGTTGGCCAGGAACGGCGATTGAATGGTGTTGTGGTCAAAGGTGTCGTTGCTATCGCCGGTCGCCGGCACGTTATCAGAGGACGACCACATGGCCAGACCATCATCGCCGGTCCCGCGAATCAAGCTCTGGCTGACGCTGGAGTTGGTGACATTGCGGTGGAAGTTAATCCCATCAGCCGTGGTGCTATCAATGCGCGCATTGCTGATCTGCAAACCGCTGAACGGTCCATCGAACCACATGCCGACCTTGGTATGCTCGATCCAGACGTTAGAAATGCTCGAATTGTTGAGCGAGCCGCCGATTCCGTTGTCCTGCAAGCAGTCCACGCGGTTCGTGATCTGTCCCTCAATGGCGAAATTCGAGAGCGTGACATTGGAACTGGAGCTGCCATCGTACATATCGTAGCCATAGACGCCCACGCCTGTACCATTGTTGACGCTGCTGCCGTTGCCGCCGCCCGCCGGCGCGCCGGTCAGCACCGAGTACCACGGACCCGCCCCGGTCAGAGTCACATTATTGACCAGGATATGGCTGGTCACCAGGAACGTCCCCTGGGGAATCCACACGCCCTTGCCCTGGGAAGCGCCCGCGTTGACGGCGTTCTGAATGGCCGTGGTAGCATCCGTCCTGCCAGTGGGATCGGCATTATACGGCGAATCCGTCACCGAGATATAGCCAGCCGGCTCGTTCAGGGCGCCCGCCACTTCCTGGAAATCGGCCACATCAATGGCGTACCACTGCGCGGTATTCTCAGAGTCCACCTGCAACTTCACCGTCGTGCCCTGCGCCATCTCCGGCAACAGCGTATGCACCTCGTCAAACTGATGATGCGCCGTACCGCCCGGCGTGTTCGACCAGTCCGACGAATTACAATCGGAAAACCCCGGCTGACCATACAACCAGCTATATTTCGAGGTCAATTGCAGATCATTGCTCTGCTTCACCCCGTTGATATAGATGCTCAACGAGGAATTGAAGCCGCCGCCGCCTGCCACATCCGGGATACTGTAGCGCAAATTGATCGAATTAGCCGGCTGTGTCAGGGTAAACTGCACATATTGTCCACGCGTCAACTGGACAATAGTACGGTCAACCGCGTCAGAGGCCAGATCACCCAGTTGATAGTCCGGGCCAACCACCGTCCCGTTCGTCGTCGCCTGGTGGGCCTCCATCTCCACATAGGGCAAATTCGCCCCGCCTGCCGCCGCGAGATTACTGACGCTTCGCTGTGAACTGCTCGCGCTGGCAGCATTGACCATCTGCGGCAGTTCCAGGAAAACGCCAAATGTACTGATTACCAGGATCAGCGTAACCAGAGCTCCTAAAGCCCTGTGACGCCTTTTGCTCTTTGCATCCTGCATCGCGCAAATTCCTTTCCAGGCTTCTTACTCATCCCACCTCACCAGCCTGACAAATGAGATGGGACTGTCCAACAATGGAACCACAGTGAAGCACCTCAGTGCGAGACACGGACACGCCAGCGGCACGGGTTAAACGCTACCTCCCTGCGCTTCACCCCTGTACTTCCGGGTTCACGCCCGGCCTCGGCCTGCGCAATTCCTCCCCTGAGCAGCAGGTGTCTCCCCCGCTGAAAGAGAGCACAAAATACCTCACATCATATTGTGAGTATGTCAGTACCAGGCTCACCTTATGAAGCAGTTCAAGACGAAAAAAGAAAAGCGCAACGACAGCCAGTCAGAGCGTATTACCGGCCTGTTGCGTAGAGATGGCGTGAATCCAGATGGCTCAAAGCGTCCACTGGCAGGTGAAAACGCCGCAAAGGAATCAGCCTCATAGCTTGTAAAACCTCCTCAAAGATCCGTCATTCGTCAGACACCGACGAAAAACCTGAGCCACAGAGACGCCCACCACGGGAGAGGATCGAAATAAAAAGCCAGTTCCCTCGCTCACCTCGCCCGGCAACGTATGCACCCGCCAGCTACTCCCGCGCCAGCGACAACCCACCCGGTAGCAGCTCCGCCATGCTTATCCGCACCAGCCACAGACAAGGTAAATAAAGGGGAACGTTTACTTTTTCTTTCTTGTAGAGAAAAGTAGCATAGAAAAAGGCCGTTGTCAAGGGGAAGGCTCTTTTTCGCCTTTTCACCCGGAAAAGCGCCTATCCTCGCACATAAAAAGACGAAATCCGCCCTCTTCACCCGTCCACGAGCGCCTTTTCATCCATCATGCCAGCCCTTCAAGGCTCCAAATGTCGGGTAAACGTTTACCTAAATAAAGTAAAAGCAGCTTTCTTCGTCCCTCATGAAGACCGTTGCCAGCGCTCATCCGGGTATGCTCAGCGCCCAACCCGGTTGGAAAAGAAAGAAGCGATGGCCAGGAGAGCAGGCGCGCCCGCTCTCCTGGCCATCGCTTCTTTCCGGCTGGTGTCGAACACCGACACCCACTCCCGCGCGCCTCGTCATGCCTTCTGCTCGCGCAGTAAAAAATCACGAGGTCTGCAGGGGTTTCGCCCCATTCATGTCTTATGTACGGCCAGGCTCGTTTTTGTGCTTTTTACGTGAGAAATAAGAGAAACAATAAAGCAGCGCTACTCTACTGGAGAGAGCGCCCAAAACGGCACGCGCCTTATGGCTTCCGCCAACCTGTTCAGTCTAGCTAAAGAAACCCTTCCGCTTCTTCGCGTTATCGAGGATTGCCCCGTCTGTATTCGCGCCATCCAGCAGCGTCCCGCGCAAATCCGCGCGGCTCAACTTGGCAACCCGCAAATTCGCGAAGCGCAAATCCGCCTGTCTGAGATCCGCCTCGGTCAGATCGGCGGCGGTCAGATCAGCACGAGACAAATTCGCGCCACTCAAACGGGCAGCGCGCAAAACGGACAGACTGAGATTGGCCCCGGAGAGGTTAGCCCCTTCGAGATTAGCCGAAGCAAGGTCAGCGTAATTCAAGTTGGCCTGACTGAGATTAACGAAGCGCAGATCAGCCCAGCTTAAATTCGCCCGCGTGAAATCAGGGAAAAGGGCAGGATGCTCCCGTCTCCACTGATTCCAGTATTCTGCTCCCTGTTTAAGAATATAAAGATGATCCTGATTGGCCATTCCTGCTTAGCCCTCCACCAAAGGATGTATCGTGGCAATGGGCCGCTGATACTCTTTCACATCTGAGGCCACTACAAACGAAAGTCCCGCGTCTCCTTCCTTCCTCTCAATTGAGGAGGCTGAGGAGGCTCGGAGTGCTCCGTCGGAAGCTGAGCATTCTGCGACGGTCCCATAATCGAAGCACTGGTCATCAGTTCCAGAATCAATGGGTCCAGATGCGTGCCCGTGCGACTCAATCTGAGCGGATAACCCTGTTTCGCCCGATGCACCGCCTCTACCAGGCGTATCGTCTCGGACTTGGCCCGCTGAAGCTCCTGTTCCGCGTAGTTTAAACTCTGCAAACGTGCCAGCAAATTATTTAACGAATAAGCAATCCGCCAGAGCACATTTTCCTGACGCAAGGGCGTGCGCGCCGAAAAATCTCCGTTGGCCACCTGCACATGCGTCTGCAAAATTTGCTGAATACCCTCGTCGAGCTGTTGCTTGAGCGCGACCTCCTGCTGCTGACGCTCCGCTTCACGATGCTCCAGCTCGGCAATCACTTCCGCGCGGTCAGCACGCCGCAGAGCCTGGTAGGCGCTGGTCACCCAGAGGTAGAGGACAACGGCCACAATGATTTGCAGCGTGATTGGACGCAAGGCCGCCCCGTATATATCGATAGTATGGGCCATCTCCCCGGCATACGTCACGCTACGTGGCAAAAAGATCATTGTCGCGACAATAAATGCGCTATGATAACAGACCAGCCATCCGACGGTCACAGGCGGCAACAAGGTCACCGCTACCAGTTCAGCCTGCACCAGCAAATCATACATCGGCAGGTTAAACCCTAAAAAACCACCATTCGAGGCAGAACCCAGAATCGCCAGCGTAATGCCGATCTCCATACCAATAATCGTAAAAACGCCTGCAACAGTAATTTTCCCCCGACGATTAAAAACAAGCGCAATCACGTAGAAAACCGTAGGAATCAGCAATATTCCGATCAGGCTCTTATCAGTACCAAATATCCCAATCGGCTCCGCAGCTAACACAAGCAAAATAACCACCAGGAGCGTCGCACTGGTAATGCGTCCTCGACGGGCAATTTCGCGCGCCTGCAGCGAGGCGCTGGGTGGAACTGGATCGGGGGCCGTCAATCTATACCACCAGCGCAACGGGCTATTATCCCTCTCTATTTCCTCCGGCGTCGCTGATGATGGAACCTGACTGCCACCTGTGTATTGCGTTCTTTGAGGTGCTGGAAAACTTGTATCCATCACAGATACATCCCCCTTCTTTGCAATCGCAAACGTACCACGCGTTCCGCTTTTTGATCACGAAATGCATATATCCAAACATGCAAATATTACAACAAAAGCGACTGCGATGACCACCTTGAGCGTACTCCTTCTCAAAGTGTGCAGAGACAGAGCCTCCCCCTTGTTCATCAGGCCTGTCTGAACGCGCACAATGAACTTCAGAAATGAACAGGCAGGATACAACAGCTCGCCAGTTGCATTCCGAGTTAGAAATATGATAACAAATCTAGCTCTTCTGGTCAAAAATGCCACGTTACATGACAAAAAGTCCTATATTTCGCCCAAAACATCCCCCCTCTGTTTAGCTTGAATAGCCGGTAACATGAACACTTTTGCAAAATAGTGAAGATAGTATTCCTTGAGGATATGTATTTACATATGATCGTTATCAATTTTACAGTTTCTATTACTATAGATCATTCAATTCTATAGCTCTCTCTTTTTTTACTATTCTCTGGTCAATCTCTCCTCTCGTCTATGGATAAGGAAACAAAGATATCTTGTGTACCAGAATGTCTTATGTCATTGACACATGTATCTAAATTTGCTACTATCGAGTAAGGGGTTTGTTCAGCTATTGCACAAGATTTGTGAACCTCCTGACGAGGAAAAAAGCACACCGTTGCCCATTGCCGACTGGACAGAGATTATCTCCACCAGGTGCGCATTGCGTCGATGCATTGCCAGGCAATCATCCCGGACTTTTCTCAATTCGCTCCGCGCCCGTTGGCTTTGCTGCGTTTCGGTTAATACGCGTAGCTGGACCATTACCTCTTCTCTTGTCTTTTTGTACGTTGATCCATGTAAGGAGTATATCTGTGTACACAACAGATAGAAGTATTGAAACGATTTCCCAGAAGGATTAAACCATGACCGAGCAACAAAAAGGTCATGAAGTGCAAAAGCTTTCGCCTCAAAGCGTTCTCGATATGAACTATGCTTTTGCCCGCACTGCCTTGATGGTAGCTTCTGTCCGCCTGCATCTCTTCACTGCTCTCGCCGGGAAAGCGCTGACTCCAGCGGAACTTGCCACGGCAATGCAGGTGCTTCCAGAGCCAATCGAACGCCTCTTGAAGGGTCTGGAAACCCTCGCCCTGGTGACACGGGAGGGCTCTGCTTATCGCCTGTCCCCCCTGGCTGAGCATTTCTTAGTCGAGGGAAAGCCGACCTATCTCGGCGGAGATACTCTGGGCATGCTCGATTTTATGCCGGCGTGGTTTCACCTGGAACAGACGGTGCGCACGGCAACTCCTTATCGCGATCTGGGCGACCCGGTTACCGCTGAGGATTTCTTCGCCGAACGGGTGCGCGATATGTTCAGCGCTGTTTTTCCTGCCGCCAGCAGCCTGGCGGCGACTCTCTCTCTGGCTGAGCCGGACGATGGGACGCTACAGATCCTGGATGTCGCTGCCGGAGCCGCGCCCTGGAGCGCTGCCTTCGCCAGTCGCTATCCCCTGGCCCGGGTTACCGCCATTGATCTCCCTGCGGTGGTAACACAGGGACAACAACAGGTTGTCGACCTCTCTTTGAGCGAGCGGTTTTCCTGGTTGGCAGCCAATATCGAGGAGTACGAGTATCCCCCCAGGCATTACGATCTTATTCTCTGCGGACATGTCTTCCGTTTCTTCAGTGACGAACGCGTGCGCAGTCTGCTGGGCAAACTAACGAAGAGCCTGCGCGCCGGGGGTACACTGGCTGTGGCCGATATCTTCCTCGCTGACGACGGGAAGGGACCGCAGGCGGCCCTCACTATCGATCTCTCCATGCTCGTCAATACGGCTCAGGGCCGCATCCGCAGGCCTGGAGAAATCGCGGCCTGGCTCGGCGATCTGGGGCTTGAACAGATACAATCTCTCCAGGTAGCGGGTCCATTTCCTGTGGTCGTAGCTCGTAAGCCGTAGCCTGTAAAGGAGCAAAACTGTAATGCGCCGTGTTGTTATTTCTGGTGTTGGAGTTGTCTCACCAGTTGGCATTGGCAAAGAGGAGTTCTGGCAGAACCTCCTCAAAGGCATTTCAGGGGAAATAGCTGTGGAAAATATTACCAGCTCTGACCTCTTTAAACAAATGCATTTTGAGGGCGTTAATGCGTTCTGCGAGGCTTCGGCCTTTGATCCCGTTCAGCACTACGTACCGGCAGCTTATCACAACGCCGACCGCATCACGCAATTCGCCTTTTCCGCCGCCGAACAAGCTATCCGCGATGCTCACCTTGAGAGCGACTCATGGAACCCTGAGCGCATAGGCATTAGCCTGGGAACTGCGATTGGGGGCATTAAACTGCTGGAAGAGGAGTTTGTCAGAGTTACCAATCAGGGCCAGGAACCGCTGCGCGACGATCATATCTCAGATGCTCTTTACCCCGCAGCCATGCATAATTCCATTTCTCTGGCCCTGAGCGCTCACTACGGCATCCAGGGCGAGTGCGTCATTATCTCTACAGGCTGTATCGGAGGTTTGGATGCGATCAGTTATGCCTATGAGAGTATCGCCTGCGGTGAACACGATCTCATGCTGACTGGCGCGACCGAAGCTCCCATCGCACCTATTACGGTAGCTGCTTTTGATATTATCAACTGCCTTTCGCATTTTCCCGAACCCGGCGGCGCCTCGCGGCCTTTTAGTCTGGGACGCGATGGCTTTGTTCTTTCGGAGGGCTGCGGCATGGTGGTGCTGGAAGAGCTGGAGCACGCTCTGGCTCGCAACGCGCCCATTTATGCCGAGGTGCTGGGCTATGATGTGACAGAGCACGCGATGCATATGACGGATATGTCGCCAGAGGGACGCGATCTGGCGCGTGCCATCACCGGCGCAATGGCACAATCCTGCACCAGGCCAGCCGATATTCATTTCGTCAACGCTCATGGCACGTCGACGCCACAAAACGACTACTTTGAAACGCTGGCTCTGAAATCATCTCTCGGTGAGCACGCCTCGATGATTCCTATCAATTCGTCCAAATCTATGCTTGGACATTCTCTCGCGGCCTCCAGCGCCATCGAAATCGTGGGATGCGTTATGAGCCTGCAAACTCAACGCCTGCATCCAACCATCAATCTGCGCAATCCTGACCCGGCGTGTGACCTGGACTATGTGCCGCAGACCAATCGGCCATTTACTTTTCAGCGCCTGCTCACTACTGCCAGCGGCTTCTCTGGACTGCACGCGGCTATGCTTATCGAATCTTACAAACGGGAGGCTCAGGCATGACTCGCATAGTCATCACCGGCATGGGCATCATTTCTCCCTATGGGGTCGGACCAGAACTGCTCTGGGAAAATGTTCTGGCCGGACAGACAGCCTTGAAGGATTTGACCGGCTTCGAGACCGGCCACCTCAAGCGCCGTATCGGTGGCCAGTTGACGAATTTTCAGGCCCGAGATTATATCAGCCCGCGTCTCGTGCGCAAAATTGACCGCTTCTCCGCCTTCGGGGTGATTGCCTCTCTGCTGGCCCTGCGCCAGGCTGGCTTGCTGCGAGAAAACAACACGGCCATCTGGCAGGGAGAGGAAAACGGGGGTCATCGCGTGGGCGTTACGGTCGGAAACAATCTGGGCGGCTGGGAGTTCGCCGAGCGGGAACTGAGAAATCTCTGGGCACACGGACCGCGCGATGTGAGCCCGTATGTCGCCGCCGCCTGGTTTCCGGCGGCAGCTCAGGGCAACATATCCATCTCTTTTGGGATTAAGGGCGTCGGACGCACCTTCATCAGCGAACGCGCTAGCAGCGCCCTGGCCCTGCTGCACGCCGCTGATGCTCTCACCCGTGGACGAGCCGATATCATGCTGTCCGGCGGCACTGAGGCTCCCTTTTCGCCCTTTGCCAATCTCTTCTACGAGAAATCCGGTCAGCTATCACATCAGGCCATGAGCGGCTCGCCAGCCTCCTACCGGCCCTTCGACAAGGACGCTGATGGGCTGGTGGTAGGAGAAGGAGCCGCCTTCTTTGTCCTGGAACGCGCCGAGGATGCCCTGGCGCGCGGAGCCTCCATTCTGGCCGAGCTGGCTGGCTGGGCCTCTACGAACGATGGCTTCGATCCCGTACACACCGCGCCTGATGGCCGGCGCTATGCCGCTGCCATGACCCGGGCTATGGAGCGCGCCAGTATCACTCCGGCTGAGGTTGGCTGTGTCTTCGCGGCTGGTTCCGCTCTGCCAGATGAAGATCTCTCGGAGACTCGCGCTCTGCACCTGGCGCTGGGGGACAAGGCTCCGCTTGTGCCCGTGACGGCCCCCAAAGCGGCCTTTGGCAATCTCTTTGGGGCGGCTCATTCTCTTGACCTCGCGCTTGCTATTTTAGCCTTACGCGATGGTCTGATTCCGCCAACCCTGAACCTGGACGAATCCGCTCCTGGCTGCGATCTGGATTACGTTTCTCAGACTGCACGCCCGGCGAAGCAAATGTCTCATTGTCTGGTCAATGCACGCGGACTTGGAGGGTCAAACGCCTCCGTCGTCGTGCGCAAAGCTTGAGTTGTGATGCTTGTTCACATTGAAGGAGAAGGATCTATGACCTCTCAATCTCTACAGGACACCTATGCTGTCACTATTACGCAGATCATTGTAGATCAGACGGCTACCACTGAGCCGCTGACCCCTGACACTGATCTCCTGAACGATCTGGCTCTCGATTCACTGGAGGTCGTCGAGGTTGGGGTGACCATCGAGAAGAAATTTGGTCGCAAGCTGCCGATTGATCGCCTGCGCCAATGCGTTACCCTTGGTGAACTGATCGAACTGACCCGCGAAATTAACGAAGAGCAGAAGGCATGAGCATAAACACCTGGCCAGATCAGAACATCAAGGAGGTGGCTGAAGATATCTACACCGTCGTCCATGGCCAGGGCGAAGTAGGCGTCTCCAATGCTTCGTTTGTGCTGGAAAAGGGGCGGGCGTTTGTCATTGATACCATGACCTTTCCTGAAATGGCTCAGAACATGGTGACTGACATTGCCCGCCACGGGGCACAGGTGGAAACAGTCCTGAATACCCATCACCACATTGATCATATGGGCGGCAATCAGGTCTTCGCTGAAACCAGTCTGCTGGCGCATCCCATCACGATAGCGACAGCCCGGAAGCTCGGCCTCCCTGCTACGATCTATGATCACCTGATGCCGCAATTCCGTGGTCTCTTTACGGGCAGAGAGCTGACTATGCCAGCTCCCCTGCCCATGCAACTCCACCTGCCCCAGGACGCCGAACTGCTGCCTTTCATCTCTGCCCATACACCCGCCGATGTGGCGGTCTGGCTACCGCGTACCCGCACGCTGATCGCGGGCGATATCTGCTTCAACCGCGTTGTGCCATTGGGGGTCAACGGACTGCTTTCAGGCTGGCTGGAGGCCATCGAGAAGCTGATCGAGCTGGCTCCAGAGACGGTTGTACCTGGCCATGGACCCATCGGTACCCTGGCAGATCTGTACACGCTGAAAGACTATTTCACTCGCCTCCAGACCCTGGGACAGGCCGCTGTGGAGGCGCAGGTGTCGCTGGAAGATGCCCTGGCCGAATTCGATCCTGGCCCGCTGGGCGAGTGGCTGGAGCAGAAACGCCACGAAATCAATCTGGAACGCGCCATGCAGGAAGCACGGGGAGAGATCTCACGCGATTTCCTCGCCGTTATGCCTGCCAGCGCTGTGAGACATCAAACCCAATAAGATCTATCCAAAGGAGCTATTTGTATGCCACAGGCAGAAGCATCCATTGTCATTAAAGGTGATGCCGACGAGATTTTCGCCATCACTAACGATATTTCTCGCTGGCCTGAGCTTTTCAAAGAGTATCGCGGGGCCACGATTCTCAATTATGAGCGCTCAGGCAATTTTGCCCGCGTCGATTTTGAACTGGTCAGCGAAGAGGGCGCGAAATGGCAGTCCTTCCGCATACTCGATTTTACCAGGCGCATCGCCATCGCTCAGCGCGGCGCGCCGAAATTTCCCTTTCTCTATATGCACCTGACCTGGACATACGAGCCGGTCGAAGATGGCGTGCGCATGACCTGGAATCAGGCCTTTGAGGTTGATCCCAAAGCTCCCTTTACCAATGAGCAGGCTGTGATTAACATGGTCAATCATATGAAGGACAATCAGGTTCACTTCAAAGAAGTGTTAGAAACCCTGCTCAGCGCGAAATAGCCAGAAAGGAGATGCCTGGATGACCGATGATGTAACGCAACAGACCATTTTCACCCAGGGCGAGGGTGTCGTTTTCGTCAATAAGTTCTTTGCCAGCACCCGAGAAGACCAGGAGTGGTTGATCCAGGAGCTGAAACGCTTCACGGAAGAGACTATGAGACATCAGGCTGGTTTCATCTCCGCGACGCTGCATAAAAGTTTCGATGGTCTGACTGTCATTAACTACGCCCGCTGGCGCTCCGCTGACGATTTCAAGCGTGCCACGGCGAACCCGGCCATGGAGGACCACCGCCAGCGGCTCGGTGGACGCTTCAGACGCGAAGGTGCCCTGGGCACAGTGGCCTATGTCTGCCTCGCCGAGCAAGCGTCCACCGAGACGAAATAGGACAACACAGGAGAAAGGAAGATATCGATGCTCTGGCAAACCCTTTCCACCCCCTGGCAAACCGCAGCCTCTGAGGCCTGGACCTCCTATTGTCAGGGCTCGCTGCCACATGGTGCTGTCCTCACCGATGCCTCCGGGAATATCGTGAGCCAGGGGCGCAACCGCATCCATGAGCGGGAAGCCCCTGGCTCCATTATCCACGGCCAGAAACTGGCTCACGCCGAACTCAATACACTGCTCCAGACGGATTGGAGCACGCTCGACCGGGGTTCGGTCGTGCTCTACTCAACCATCGAGCCCTGCGCCATGTGTACGGGAGCTATCCGCATGGCCAATGTACGTGAGATCCACTACGCGGCCCGCGATACCACCTCTGGCGGCCTCTCGCTGCTCGATAAGACGCCGTTCCTGGTCAAAGGCCAGATCCGCGTCATTGGCCCCGCAAACGCCACCCTGGAGATCGTCCTGCTGGCTATGCTGATCGATACGGCGCTCAACATGACGGATCATCCCGCGAAAGAGGCCTGGGCCGCCGAGCTGGCCTCACAGGTGCCTGCTGCTGGCGTACTCGGCAATGAACTCTATGCTTCACGTCAGCTCAGCCTCTGGGCCGAAGAAGGCCGTAGCGCCTCCTTCGTTTTCGATACCCTGGCCGCGCGGCTCTCATCGTCGTCGTAAACGCCTGGTATGACTTCCAGACTTTTAGCTTGATCTTTTACCTGTCTCGCGACGTGAGCCTCATCCCCTGACAGGTAGAGGCTCTTTTAAAAGGCGCAAGCGTCCCTTGTGAGAGGAAATGAGCGGAGGACCGCTCTGGCATACATCTTCCAGGATATGCCAGAGCGGTCCTCCGCTCATTTCCTCTCATCAGGTGGGCGGAAAAGCAAAAGCATGGCGATACGCCCCAGAAAGAAAATCAAGCGGACTGACTCAATTTCCAGTCCAGCTCCCTGCTCTAGTCTTTACTGGCTTACTGGATTTTTAACTCACATCAGAGATTCATATCGTATTTAGCTTTATGATGTTATATTGCCGAGATATAATCGTTATAAAAAGCAAGGGAATATAGTGGGATATTTCCCTCTCCGAAATTCTAGAAGGGATAAAAAACGAGAAACATGTTTCTCAATGTCAGAAAGAGAGAAAGGAGATGAAGCGTTCTGGCACAATCCCTGACAGAATGACACTGTTCACCTCTTAAACGCCCAACCTCTTCTCTTCAGGGCGGAATAATACAAGAAAAGCATTGAAGTGGGAGTGTAAGTTGATACGAAGTTCGTAAGGAGCACTTTCACTATCAAGAGGAAGGAAGACCTTTTATGAAGCAATGGATGCGTATGCTGGCGGCTCTTATCCTGGCAGCATGCAGTATTATCGTGAGCAGCATTGTCGCGGCTCCTATGGCGAAAGCCACGTCGCAGAGCCTCTGGGTAAATTGTTCAGTCTATTTTCAAGATGGCCCAAGGGAAGGCACCACAGAACCAGTATCGTTTCTCCTTGCCTCGGGAGGTGGGCTGACGACCTATTCCAGCGATTACACCAGCCCTGGCCTGGGAAGCTGGTCTAGCAGCGGAACCACCACCAGCTACTCCTTTACGGCCAATCTCGCCGCTCCTACCGGGGCTACCCTGTCGGCAAGCCAATCCTTTACGAACAACACTTCGCCCCTCGTCTGGACGGGAGCGGGCCTGGTCTATAGCTCCGGCGGCACCCTCCTGTTTACCAGCCACACCCAGACGACCTGCTCGTACTGGATTCCTGGTACGACGGGCTGCTCAATCACGTATACGATGAGCCAGTGGGCTGGCGGCTTTACCGCGACCATTACCATCAACAATGACACCTCAAACGCCATTAGCAGCGGAAGCAATATGAGTTTTGTCTTCCCCGGCACACAGACAATCACCGGTGGCTGGAATGGCGTGTACAACCAGAATGGAAATACGGTCACAGTCGGCAACCTTGCAGGCATAAGTGCCCACGGTTCGATCACTACCGGCTTTAACGGCAACTGGAGTGGAAGCAATCCCAATCCGCTCGAATACGAGCTGAATGGCATCCCATGCTCGGTTAATGCGTAAGCCGTTGCGCTAGGGTTCCTGTACAGGATAAAGAAAGAGGCCGTTCCAGATGGCCTGTCAAGCCATTTGGAACGACCTCGCTGTTCCAGAAGCCGGTGGACGGCAATCAAGCATGGACCTTATTTCCCGGCCAGCCGGGCGACAATAGGAGCAAACTTTTCCATATCTCCGGCCATCACCTGAATATAGGAAATGCCTAACAGTTCGCGTCGCTCCTGCAATGTTTCGACAATCTG
>DASZXF010000442.1:0-2737 GCA_035546055.1 Ktedonobacteraceae bacterium | reverse complement strand
CAACATCATTCAGCACCAGATCAACTATGTACAGCTCATTCCCGGCATAGGCGTCTACCTCAGCATACGTCCCAGGCTCCAGTTTTCCATCAGCGTAGGCAATTAGCGTAACCGGCGCAGGAGGACATGCAGGTGGCTGCCGGCGGGTGCCATGCCCGCCAGCAGCGCCTCCAGAATTTCGTACTTCGCCGCGCCTGCCACCGCCGTAGCGGTCGGCGTCGCCGTATCAGCCACGTAGACCACACCAGTCAAATCTGTATCCAGGGGCGCCTGCATCAGCATATCAGGAAAGCGCAGGGGGTCTGACGAAGCATTCTCGGCGACCTGGGGATTGAGTACCTGCAACGGACGCAGAATGGCCAGCAGCGTGACATAACTATAGACACCGCTGTTGAGAATAACCAGGACCACGGTGCGCTGGCGATTCGCGAACGTCGCGTTTGTCACCTGCTGAATGTGCAGGATCTTGCGCGGATCGAGAGGCATTAGCGGACTCCCTTCCTTTCGCGCTGGATGCGTGCGCGCTCCTCGGTCAGATCGACCTCTTCGCCGGCGAACTGAAAGAGCAGGCGCATGGCCGTCTCATTGCTAATCCAGCCCTGTGCCCTGGCCGCGCTCAGTCCGCTGACCAGCGTCTGGGTCGCCGAAGCCAGGGTTTGATGATCGTCCACATCGATTTCAGGGAAAATGATCTCATAGCTGCCATCCATCTCCTGAGACAACATGCCGGCCTTGCGTGCCTCCAGCAGCACACGGTCCAGAATCGCGCGCAGCATATATTTCACCACATGCTGGCGGCGCTGGAACTTCAGCAGAGCTGGCAGACTCATTTCGACCGCCGTAGCGCGATTGCCATTATTGCCATCGCTCAGATAATGCTCAGGGAGTTGACAGCCGAGCGCCACCATCAGCTTCAAGGCGCGTCCATCTTCAGCTGCCTCCTGAGCGTTGATTTCCGGCTTCACCGCGCCCCAGCGCTCCGACTCATTGTGGATAATCACCGTCCCCGGCTCCGGGGGATAGGCATACTCAGCCTTCTTACGCTCAATCGTCTGACGATCCGCGCCCGTAAGCTGAACATCCCAGAGGAACGCACCCTTGTACTTATTGATGCGCACGCGGTCAGTCAGCCAGTCCTTATAGCGTCTCAGCCAGGGCAGCAGCGTGGCCAGGTCGCTTTTGCCACGTTTCGCATTGGAAACCTTATTAATCGTAAACTGGAGCATATCCTGGCCGGCCAGCAGCCACTCACCCGCAGCACTGTGCAGATCATCCGCCCTGACCGGCGCAGGATCGCCCGGCTGAATTGAGTTGGGACCAACCGGGCGGCGATGGAAGCGCAGAAGCGTCTCAACATCCTCGGGATCAGTTTCAATTTCATCGATCAGAGAAGGATCGATCTGGCGAATCTTCACCCGGCCATTGTAGGGATTGACGAAAAAGCGGATAAACTGCTCTCCGTAGAGCGCCAGCTCGGTACACAGCGAGTAGATGCGCGTCTCCATATGATTGGCCGGGTCATGCCAGAAATCCATCAGCACACGCTGCACCTCCGGTCGCGCGGCAGCCACGGTCACGCCCTTACCCAGCACGAAGCTGGTCGTAATCTCAATCACCGCGAAAGCCAGGGGATTGGCATTATACGCCTCATAGCAGCGATTATGCAGTTCCAGGTATGTAGAAGGAATCACATCCTTCATAAACCAGTTATCGCTCAGGCGGCGCCACCAGAAATCCTCCTCCTCGCCGCTGGCCTGGTGGCCCCAGTACCAGTTCTCCTGTATCGGAGAAGAAGTCATAAACGTTGAGTTAAGCTGTTCTTGAATACGCGGCTGCTCCCGCGCATGTTTAAGAGAACGGGCAAGCAGGGGAAAGCGGCGTAAAAAAGGTGGAAGAGGCATAGGACATACTCCTTGAGATCGGGGACAAAGCGTGGAGGGCAGACCACCAGAGTGATCTGCGCAGAGTATAAGCGAAAGAGAGGGATAATGTCAAACAGGTCTCCTGTCCACCTGCCGGAGGGTGCGCCTGCTTGACATTCTCTCAAAGAATCAGCTATGCTGCTGATCTCGACACTTGATCAGCGTATCATTACTCAGGAGGGAATCCATGCTTTTCCAGGTTGTCACCAGGCCGAACCCGGTTGGGATCAGTGCTGATGAGTTTTTGAAGCTCTTGCAAAAGGGCGTGGCCTACACGCGTGACCTTATGAAACAGGGAATTATCGAGCATTCATGGGTGCGAGTCGGCTCAGCAGGAGCCCTGAATATCTACAATGTTTCTTCGCATGAGCAGCTTATGAAATGTCTCTATGATAATCCCATCAGCCAGCATATAACGTTTGAAGTCACGCCTCTTGTGGCTATCAATGTATTTGATGACCAGCATACCACCGCATTTGTACAGCAAACAGCCTCAGATGAGGCGTCACAGGTATAGCGAACAAGGGTGAGATACCCTGAAAGGACATCCTGTCCGTGGCGTTGGCCTCAAGCTTCCCGCACCACATCGTTTCCAGAAGCCGATCTACCTCAGATCGGCTTTTACTTGCCGCAGAGGCAAAGTGCTCCTCTTTCTTTGCCGGCTCTATCAGTTATCCCGCATATTGATCCCATTGGGAAAGCCCTGGTAGTGTTCCCATCCCCGCACGCGCGCGGCACCCGGACATGCGCGCGGTTGCGTTGGAAGCGTTCGGGATAGCTGATATAGCTAAGATTTGCGGAGGAATAGGATTCCT
>DASZXF010000441.1:0-2409 GCA_035546055.1 Ktedonobacteraceae bacterium | reverse complement strand
GCGAAGGAGGTAAAGATCAAACGCTGCATATCCTGGGGGAAACCTGTGGCGATGGCCGCGTCGGCGCCATCACCGTTGCCAAGGATCAGACCGGTGTCGAGGCCGTCGCCGCCGAGAATTTTTAATCTGGACAGGTAGACGCTCCAGCCGAGAATCTGCTCTTCTACGCCCAGAGCATGAGCCAGGCGCACGCCGTCCACGTCGAAGCCGGGTAAAAAGATGAGATCAACGTGATTGGCCAGCGCGTCATTGACGATCTGCGTTCTGAATTGTTCTACGGTTGTGCGGCCTTCGGAAAAGTAGTCAGCCTGACTGCCAATGATCTTGCCACCCAGTTGCTTAAAGCTGGTGGTGAAGGCATCAGCCAGGGATTGACTGTAGGGATCGCTGGGATCGCGCAGAACCAGGACGGTACGCGCGCCAAGCGTTTTGTAAGCGAACTGGCCCTGCGCCTTGCCCTGAGCCTCGTCGTTGGGATTGACGCGGAAGAAGTAGGGGCTGACGCCGGTGAGCGAGGTGCTTGAAGCGGTTTGCGTGACCATGGGAATGTGGACGCCGGCGAGAATAGAGTAGGCCACGCTGCTCTCGCCGCTGGTCGGCCAGCCGACGACGGCGATGATGTGTTCCGGGTTGCCCAGGTTGACTCTGTTGGCAACATATTTGGCAATGGTGGCGGCGTCACCGTTGTCCGCGCCGGAGTTGCCAATGAGAATGCGCAATTTCGCGCCGCCGGGCAGCGGGCTGGGATTTTGCGTGTTGATCTGATGCTGCAATGTATAGGCGGCCTGTAAATCCGGGCGCGAGATAGATACGTGCAGGGCGCTGCTATCCAGGGGGAGACCGAGTACAATGGTCAGATAGGGACTATTCTGCTCCTGAATCTGGATATCTTCGTAGTAAATACGCGCTTCGGCATCGGTCTTGTCAATGGCAACTGCCTGACTATACTCGCTCAGCGCGGTGGCGATATCGGAGGCCAGCAGAGCCTGTGCGGCCTTTTTCTTGTGCTCGATTTCGGCGGCAGGACGCCCCGCGAAGGTATCAAAAATATAGCGCCCATCACTCAGCGCTACGCCACGCGCTTTGTAGGCGGACGCTTCTGTCTGCCATTCATTGTTAAGGGCGCTGATCTGCGCCAGGGTGGTCGCGGTGACATTGGGCGTGGGCGTGGTTGCGACGACCATCTGATGGCTGTTGACAAAGCTGAGCAAATACGCGAAACCTGCCAGCAAAAAGGCCAGAATACAGATCACAGCAAAGACGGTGATCTGGGTGCGGTTGCGCTGCCGACTGCGGCGGCGGATTTCCGCCATGTCCAGCTTGAGAGGATCATCGGCAGGGGCGGCAGTCAGCGTTCTGCGCTCAGGCTCCAGCGCTTTGCTGGCGAGCAAGGAGGTGAGATCGGACTGGACATCGGAGGCGCGCGCATAGCGCTGGACCGGCGAAAGGCGTAATTCCTGGGTCAGGATGGTCTCCATCTGCTGCGTCACCACGGGATTCAGACGCCGGGCAGGTGGATAGAAGAAGGCGATGCGCTCACGCGGATCAAAACCCGTCACGGCATGGTGCATAGTAGCGGCGACGGAGTACAGATCGGCGGAGGGATCGATGGTCCCGCGCGACTGTTCAGGAGCTTTATAGCTGCCCGCCGAACTGGCGTTGGCGGGTTCACGCGGCGGAAAGAGCGGCAGGTGAATCAGGTGAACGCGCGTGCGGTCGGGACTGACAATGACGGTTTCAGGATTAATGGCGCCGTGTACCAGGGGCGGATGCTGCCTGGCCAGGACAGCCAGCATTTCACATAACTGGCGACCATACTCCGCGACGGTACGTTCGGGCAGGGCGCCTCCCTGGCGGCGCAGGAGCGAGGCCAGGCTTTCACCTTCAATGTGTTGCCAGACAATGTAATACTTTTCAAATTCGTCGAAAACATCCAGGATCTTGGGAAAACCAGGGTGCTGAGTGCCTTCCGAGAGGCGCAGCGCGATCTGCCGCACTATTTGCTTTTTCTGCTCGTTATCCTCTGCCGGAACAATTACCTCGCGAATAACGACCTGCATCTGGCCAGATGATGTATCAATGGCCAGCCAGGCCGCGCCCTGTCCCTGCTGATTATCAGGAAGGACCAGTTGATCCACCAGGCGATAGCGCCCCAGGTTCAAGGTATCCCCACTTTTAGCAGTGGTAAGCGAAAGCGGACGCGAAGGACCACCCATGGGGCGCAAGGGGAGAGATGGCGAACGCAATGGCTCAGAAATCGCACGCAATGGCATGGATGGCGAACGCAGCACATCCGATTGGGAACGCGAAGTGGTGAATGGCGCACGTAATGAATCAGATGAGACACGTAGGGAAGAAGAGGTCGAGCGTGTATCAGGCGCGCCTGTATTCCGCAATTCCTCTGAGGTA
>DASZXF010000440.1:0-5135 GCA_035546055.1 Ktedonobacteraceae bacterium | reverse complement strand
AATAACAGCAAGGATACCATCTGCGCGCGTTTCCCGGCGCGCTGCGGGGGGGCAAGCATCTCAACTGGCGGTCAGGGCGCCGGCCAGCACGAGGCTGGTGGATGAGGCGCAGGGGAGATGCGGGTTTGCACCAATGGCGGCGCTGTTGACATAAAAGGTACCGGTCAGGGCGCCGTTCAATTCGGTATTCAGTTCTTGCTGAACCTGCTGGTTATAGCTGTTGACAGGAAAGCTCAGAAAGCCAATGTGCAGATCGGTCTTCAGCACATGCACGACCAGGTTGCCGTTCGCGGCGCCCGGTGTCATGGTGGAGACGGCGGTGCCCACTTTAAGGCCGTAGAGGTAGATATCCGAGGTGACGAGCAGATTGCCGCTCTGCACACCGACGCGGATATTTTGCGCGACGATGTGTTTGCTGACCTGAATGGAGCCTATGCTGGTGCCCAGTTGGGCCAGGGAGGCGGCGGGCAGTTCAATATAGGCGTTGGTCGCGGTTCCGCTGGCGCTGGAGGCGGTAACGCTCGCTGGTTGGAGGCTGGCGGCAGGCTTGAGTCGGGAATACGCTCCGAATAGCGCCGCGTTGCCGGTCGCGGTGGGCGTGGAGGTCGGCTGACCCAGGGCAACCGGGAAATTGAGCTTGATGCTCAGGTCGGCGTCTCCACACTGCGGCGTGGCGCTGATGGCGTTCAGACTGCCGATGGGTATGGTAAAGGTCGTGAGGGGACCGCTGACCAGACTTTGCCCTCCGCTGCTGGACGGCAGGGCCGTGACCTGAATGGTCGAGGCGCTGGTGACTTTGAAGCCGACCAGGACGCTGGTCGTGATGGCTTTGGGATCATTCTGGTACAGCTTGATTTTGAGCGTGGTCAGCAGACCGTCCTTTTCAGGTTTGAGGCTGACCAGGGTGGCCGAGGGCTGGAGCAGCGCGCTGGCCATCTGCAAGGCCCAACCCTGATCCTGCTGGGGCAGTTGTTTGACCATCGCGCTGAGCGAACTGCTGAGCATTTGCGGGATGGACTGGTTGATGCTGTCCTGGAACATGGGCTGCAACATTTGCCCGGTCAGATAGACATCCGCATTCACCGATGTGGACGTGCTGGCTTTGAGCGAGGTGGGCAGCGCGACCTGGAAGTTGCGGGAAGCGGCCTGAACGGGCAGGGTGAAAAGCGCGCACAGGGCCAGCACGGTCAGGAGCGCGCTACACACCTGGAGCAATCGTTTGATGCGCATAGGGTAAACCTCCTTCCTGACTTAGCCGGGCAACAGTTTATTGAGATCGACAGGTTTGGTAAAACACAGGGCCGAGGGCGTGGGCTGGGCCGCGATGCCCTGGATGGGCGGCGCCTGAATGAGCAGGACGAGCATTTCCTGGCCTTTGCCACAGGCCAGGGCGGTGCTGGTGTGAACTGAGATCAGCTTCGCTCCCTGCAATTGACCGCGCAGGGCTGGCATGACGGCCTTGAGCATCATCTGATTCAGCGCGCTTTGCATACTGGCCGCCGCCGCGCTGCCCGCGTCCTGTCCATCGCGTTTGAGGTGCCTGACCGTTAACTGGATGTTCTGCTGGTTATCCAGACCAAGTTGGGTATCCAGCTCAACAGGCATGACGCGGTGAATGCCGTCGGCATCGATGTTCAGATCAAGCGTGATGATCAGTCCATCGTTGGCGGTGGGCGTGGTGGCGATGTTGCTGAGAGTACCGCCCTGCAGACCGAGCTGCGAGACGAAAATGGAGGTCAGCGCGACATTGTTCAGGGCCAGTTGGATCATGCGCGGACCCGAAGCGGGCGTGCTGCCTGTCCCCGCTGTGCTGCTGGCGCTGACGGATGAGCCGGGACTGGAGTCCGAGGGCCAGAACAGCAGAGCGGTGAGGCCGCCGGCGACGAGCAGCATGGCCAGGCCGATGCCTACCAGCGCGAAGACCAGGCGCCGGCGAGCTGTGCGCGGCTGCTGTGCTGGCGATGGCAGAAGCGTGGGGGAGCTGCCCGAAGCGCCGGTAGCCGCCGCGCTCAGGGGTACGGCCACCGTAACCGCGTTGTGCAGATCATCACTGGCGTCCGCTGGAGACGCGGCGGGCGTGACTTCGGGCGGCAGCGTGGCCTCCAGAGCCGGTTTTGTTCCCCAGAGGAAGATGGCGGGCACAATGGCAATCAAGCACAGGATCATGGTGATAAAAAAGATCGAGCTATAGACCGTATGGGCCGCGTCGATCAGGTGTAGCGCGTAATTGTGCGACCACTGGGCGAACTCGGTGGCCGTGGAATTGAGCGGTAGAGATGGAAATTGGGATGCCAGGTGTTTGAAGTAGGCCAGTCCCCAGGAGGTCAGCGCGGCCAGACCCAGGATCATGCCTACCATGCGCAGAGCGGTGATAATCGCCGCGCCCATGCCTGCCTGCGAGGCTCGTACCGCGTTAATGGCGGTGGTGCTGATCGGCGCGATCACCAGACCAAAGCCCAGACCCGTCGTCAGGGTGCTGATGGTAATCTGCGTCCAATCTACGCTGATCGGCCAGCGGCTCATCAGATAAAAGCCAGCGGCGGTGAACAGCAGACCAAGCACGCCTACCAGGCGACAGGTGAGTTTGCCACACAGCCAGCCGCCCAGAAGCGCGCCCACCGGGATCATGGCTGTCATGCGCAGCAAGGCCAGGCCGCTGACCATCGCCATATCGGCGGAAGAAACCTGCTGGCTGAGAACGGTATCGACGAACAGCGGAATATCAGCCATGGCGATAATCAGAGCCGCGCCCACGAAGAGGCTGACCAGCGAGGCCGCGCTAAAGGACAGGCGCTTGAACAGCGAGAGTTCCACGACAGGCCAGCGCTGGCGTCTGACCAGGGAGAAATGCGGCTGTTTTTTCAGCGCAAACTGCGGCACACGCCAGCTTTTCAGCCGGCCAATCACGATGAAGAGGATGAAAAAGACCAGGGCCACGGCCAGGGCCAGCGGATTATTCTGCGGGGCGCTGCCATTGACCGTACTGGGACCAAGCTCGGTGCCCTGCTGCGCCAGGCCCAGACTCAGGCAGGTCAGCGCCACGCCGAGCAGCAGCGCGCCCAGCCAGTCTACGCTCTCGCTACGCCGCTGATGTTTCGGTGTACAGAAGATCACGCCGACGATGAGCACCGCGACAATGGGAATGTTCAGGTAAAAGATCGAGGTCCAGCCCAGCGTTTGCACCAGGAGCGCGCCATAGAGCGGACCAACCACGCCGCCGGCCTCTGTCACCGCGCCGATGATGCCCAGCGCCACGCTGAGACGCGACTTGCCATAGAAATCACTGACAATCGCGATGGCTACCGGCACGACCGCGCCGCCGCCGATGGCCTGGATAAAACGCGCCGCGATCAGCCAGATCAATCCCTGTGAAGAGGTGTCCAGGCCGAAATTGTGGAGGAAGCTGATGTCGACGCTCTGGCCCAGCGCGGGGGCCAGCGCGCAGAGTACAGAACCGGCGCCGAAAATGGAGAGGCAGAGCAACATAATGCGGCGGCGTCCGAAGATGTCCGAGATCCGCCCCATCAGCGGCATCGCAATCACAAAGCCCAGCAGGTACGCGCTGACGATCCAGGCGGCGTGATCGAGCTGGCTGATCGAGATGTTGATGCCAGGATCGGCGATAATCTTCGGCAGAGCGGTCACCACCACCGTTTCATCCATCGAGGTCACAAAAACGCTGGCGCAGGCCACGAAGAGGGCCGCGATAGCCAGACGCCGTTCTCCCCTGCTGGCGACAGCCGTACCAGGCATGGCGAGTTGCTTAAAAGAACTGGTAATCTGCTCGCGTCTGGAAGGACGAGCGGGCGCGGTTGGTGCCAGCGCCGGATCAGCGGCCTCAGCCGCCTGTACATCCGGCATCTGAGCAGCGCGCGCCTGCTGAAAAGCGCGTTTGCGCAGACGCGCGGATGTCTCCTGATCGTCTTCTAATGTGTACATCTTTTCCTCGTACTAAGGCTGAAAACCGCTGTTTAACCTCTCATATGGTCTGTGCCCCACGCGGAGCGGCTCTCTTTCCCCATGTGCCGCTCCTGGCCAATCCCCACAAACCGGCTCCCCGCGCCGCTCTCAGGACAGATCACCAGAGGCCCGGGCAATTGTGCCACGTGGCCTGGGTGGAGGCAGAGAGAACTCGCGCTGCTTCCATACTACATTTACACTTGTGGAGCTACGATACTGATAGTCTCGTTATATTTCGAGATGAAAAACGTTCGCTTCGTCTGTGGCGTGTCGCCAGTGGCGGCCTGACCGGTGACATCGATTTCATAGGGCAGACCATCATCTTTCCCGGCGCACACGCTGGTCTGGAGCATGGTCCCGTCCGGCACGCCGCCGCCGGTAAAGAAGGCCAGATCTTTGGCGGACAACTGGCCGTTGACGCGCCAGCACGCGGTACCATTCACATTATCAGCCGTAGGTCCGGTGACATTCTGCAACTTGCTCACCAGCGCGATCAGGCCAGTATCAGGATTGGTCAGCACACGTGGATCAAGCATGCCCTTGACCACGCGCCACTGTCCGGTAATGGGATCAGTAATATACTGATTATCTCCCACGCTGATCAGATTGACCGTCACCGCCTGCCCGGAAAGCAGCACATTGGCCTGCGCGCTCACCTTATCCGGCATCAGCACGTCGCCTTCCGCCTGGCGAATTACAATCTCGTTCGCGTCTGTATTGCCCAGGTTATCGGTCTTCATCGTCAGGTGAAAAGAACTCACCGAGCGGAAATTTTTCTGCATCGTCGTCAGCACTTGCTGAGCCGTGGGTGCAGGTCCGAGTCCGCTGGTATTCGCGCTATGTTGCCAGGGCAACGAACAGCCCGCCAGCAGCAGCATACAGCCCAGAGCGAGCGCCAGAGCCGCCAGCATCCCGCGTCCGCGCCCCGCCTTCCAACTCTCCAGACGAGTAAACACATACATAAAAGATGCCTCCCCGAATCAATGAGATAGAAAAAGCCTTGCTGAAACAAATCAACGCAGCAGAGCCCGGCTTTGGGGGATAGGCTGGACAGCGCCATAATGCTGGTACTTTCTGGTATGATTTGAAATGGTATAGCAAAAAGCGAAGGGTTGAGCAGATCGCGCGCGACCTGTTCAACCCGTCGCTTTTTGCTATACCATTTCAAATCATGA
>DASZXF010000439.1:0-1631 GCA_035546055.1 Ktedonobacteraceae bacterium | reverse complement strand
AGTCATGTCCGCTGTTTGTCTGAAAAAAATCTGGCACCTGTTCAGTATTGCGTCTTTTATTGAATCATGTGATAGAAAAAGCTGGGATTGCCGGTTGTGTACAGACCATACCAGGCTTCCAGCACAGGTTCGCCGTACACGGCCAGCTTTTTGAAGATCTGATAGGCAAACTCGATGGACGAAGCGGCGCCGGCAGTGATCAGATTCTCGTCGGCCACCGCGCGCTGGTGCTGGTAGAGCGCGGCTCCCTGGTAGTTTTGATCTTGCAAGAACTCGGGCGCGTTGCTGGTGTGGCGGCGCTGGTTGAGCAGCCCGACGCGAGCCAGTCCCAGCGTGGCGCCGCAGATAGCCGCGACCGGCACGCCAGCTTCCAGAAATTGCCGGGCCTTTGCGAGTGCCGCCAGATTGCGGTCTGCGCTCCAATCGCCACCGGGCAGGATCAGCAGAGCGCTCTCAGCCGGCTCCAATTCAGCCAGGGTCATATCCGGGAGAATGGTCAGGCCACCTATGCTTTTCACCGGTTCGCGCGTTTCTCCAACCGTTTTAACCTGAAAACGTCCGGGTTCGGCCTGAAAATCGGGATTATTCAGGCCAGCAATCACAAAGCTCGGCTCCCAATCCGCCAGCGTATCAAACACATAGAGGTGTATGGTCTGCTTTATCATTGGTATGGTATCCTTTCGCCTCATTTGCCAATGTCCAGTCGCTCATATGCCCTCAGTATAGCAGCCATACAGGTCAGGATTGAGCCTGAATAGAGGGGCCGGGGCTGAACAGGGAAATGTCCGATGGCCCGGTTCTCGTTCCAGGCGCGAAAACCGCAGAAAGCTGGCTTGAGCATCGGCTTGCAGGTGAAGCTCTCTTGCTGGTAGTGAAGCGCATTTGGCGGCCAGGTCTAGGATAAGTGTAGGAGGTGGGTACCCTGAAAGACAAAGGCTGACAGCACCATGAAGACTCCATCACCAGTTCGACATCTCAAACTGGCTGGCCTGCTGGTTCTTTGCGTGCTGCTTGCCGGGACGCTGGGGTACATCTTCATTGAACACCTTTCCTTGCTCGATGCGCTCTATACGACGGTTGATATGATGGCGACGGTTGGAAGCGTGGTTCATCCCCTCACTTCTGCTGGTCGGATGTTTACCATCGCGGTCATCATCTTTGGGGTAAGTGCCCTGCTGTATACGTTGAGCGCTGGCATGGAATTTATGCTTGAGGGCCATTTGAGCCGCGCGGTCAAGAGATCTTTGATGGAAAAGCACATCGCCAGAGTACGCCATCACGCCATCATCTGTGGCTTTGGGCGTGTTGGTTCACAAATTGCTGCGGATTGTGCCAGAGCCCGGAAGCCGTTTGTGGTGATTGATGACAAAGAAGAACATATTCAAAGCTGTCTCCAACGCGGCTATTTCGCTATCCAGGGCGATGCCACGACTGATGAGATCCTGCGAGAAGCGGGGGTACAGCGGGCACAGAGCCTGCTGGTGGCAACGGATGACGATGCCCACAATATCTCCATCACGCTCTCAGCACGCTATCTGAATAACAATCTTTTTATCATCGCGCGGGCCAATCATGATGATGCGGAAGCCAAATTGAGGCGCGCAGGCGCGGATCGCGTGCTGGGACTCTAC
>DASZXF010000438.1:0-1711 GCA_035546055.1 Ktedonobacteraceae bacterium | reverse complement strand
AGAACGATAATAGAAGACCCGGCGCAGGCCATCAGGCTGCCAGGTGCGGAAAAAGACGCCGGTAGGAGCGCTTGTGTCGGTCAGCAAACCGGTAATATCGACGCCCTGCGCGGCCAGGGTGGCGCGCATGCGCTGACCCAGTGGATCATCGCCGACGCGGCTGATAAAGGCGACCTGGTGGCCGAGTTGGCTCAGCGCTATGGCCAGATTGGACTCAGCACCCCCGATATTTAAAAGCAGGCTCTGCGCCTGTTCCAGCGAGACTGGCTCGGATGGATAAAGCACGGCCATGGCCTCGCCCAGGGTGACAACTTCAGGCATCGCTGGCTCCTCTTCTCATTGAGTCGATGACATGCCGTGAACAGCCTCCGCGCAGGCCCGCGCCTGGCGGGTAATCTGCTCCCAATCGCCTGCCGCGACTGCCGCTGCGGAGATCAGGTTGCCGCCCAGTCCGACCGCGACGGCGCCCGCCGCCAGATAGTCGCGCAGATTGCCGGAATGAATGCCGCCCGTTGGCACCAGGCGCACATGCGGCAGAGGCGCCAGGATGTCGCGCAGATAGTGCGGCCCCAGCTGGCGCGCGGGAAAGACCTTGACCATGGCTGCCCCGGCTTCATGCGCGCTCTGAATCTCGGTGGGCGTAAAGGCTCCACAAATAATGGGCAGGTCTTGCGCGTGGCAGGCTTCGATGACGCTCAGTTTGAGAACCGGCGTAACGACAAACTGCGCGCCTGCCGCCGCTACCTGCGCGACCTCGCCAGCCTGGAGCACAGTACCGGCTCCGATAAACGCGCTGGCGCCAAGGGCCGCGCGGGTGCGCTCGATGGCCTCGGCGGCGCCCTGCCCGGTCAGGGTAAATTCCAGCACGGAAATACCGCCCGCGACCAGGGCGCGAGCCACTTCTACGGCCCGGCTGTACTCCGGCAAACGCACAATGGCAATCAGACGTGTGCGTTCCACGGCTGTAAGATCAGTTGACATCGCATTTTTCCTTTTCGATATGACTGGCAGACCAGGGATCAAACCTGGCCTTCTGTGGACTCGCCCGGCGGTCCGCTGCTCTCCAGAGCACTGATGGCTTCGTCAAAATGCCGGGCCATCATGCGCCCGGCTTCGGCGCTATCTCCTCGTTCAATAGCTGTCAGCAGCAGAACATGCAGTTGCTGAACACGCGCGAGCTGGACGCTGCCGTGCCGATGGCGCAGACCCGCGAGAATGGTGTCTCTGGAGACTTCGCGCAGGGAGGAGATCAGGTGAAACAGCATGGCGTTGTGAGTGGCCGCAGCGAGGGCCAGGTGCAGTGCCAGATCCAGTTCGCTATATTGCTCCACGTCACCCAGACAGCAGTCCATGCGTTCCACCAGTCCTTGCAGACCGGTCAGTTCGGCGGCAGTGCGCCGCTCGGCGGCCAGCATGGCGCTCTGAATCTCAATGCCCTTGCGCACCTCGATCAATTCAATAATGGTGCGCTGGTTCAGGTGAACCGCGCGCTGAAAGAAGACCACCAGGGCGCTATGGTCCACTGGCCGCACAACCGCGCCCCGGCCATTGAGAATCTCGATTACCCCCTGACCCTGCAAGGCTTTGAGCGCCTCGCGAATGACCTGGCGGCTGACCCCAAACTCGCCGGCCAGACTCATCTCCGAGGGCAGAAGATCGCCTTCCCGCAACCCTCGCTGCGCGATCAGATCCAGCAGCGCGTTGCGGGCCT
>DASZXF010000437.1:0-1552 GCA_035546055.1 Ktedonobacteraceae bacterium | reverse complement strand
AGTATTGCGTCCCACATCGCGGCGGGGATTCAGGCGGCCTTTCAACCCCTGACCGAGGGTGTGTTGAAAAACCCGGCAGATATCCTGTATCAAACGCCCTTGCTGACGAATGAAACCGAGGCGCAAAATCAGGTCATTCATACCCTCAACACCTTTTTCATCACGGTGGTTGACCTGGCCTTCGCCTGTTTGCTGGTGATCGCTGGATATAACGTGATCATTGGTCGTCATGTGCTCATGCCTTCCTCAACGCTGATGGAGCTGCTTCCCAGAGCCGTGCTGGTCATGCTCGCGGTTCATTGGAATCTCTTTTTCTTGAGTCTCTTTATCGCGTTCGAGAACGCGCTGAGTCTGGCCGTGTTTCAGTTTGCCGGGGCGCAGATGCTCACCAATATCATTGCGGGATTGCTCACCTTCCAGGGGGTGAGCCTGCTGACCTTTCTGCTGCTGGTGGTGCTGGGGATTCTGTCCCTTCTGCTGCTCATTCAGATGGTGATGCGGATCGCCCTGGTGGCCCTGAGCCTGGTGCTTGCTCCACTCGGTTTGGGCTGTTTTTTCTTGCCCCAAACGATCCGCTGGGGGCGTCTCTGGCTGGCGATCCTTAGTTCCTCGGTGATGGTGCAATTCCTTCAGGTCGTCGCGCTGGGTCTGGGTGGCGTGTTTCTCTCCGCCCTGGCCCAAACCTCCTTTTTCCATCTCGACCAGAGTCTGGTAACGGCGCTGCTGGCCATTGGCACGATGGGTCTGGTTCTCAAAATCCCTGGGATGCTGCAAACCTGGGCGCTTCATCCCATGATGGATGCCGGCGGAAGGGCCACCTCCCAGGCGGATACGATGGAGACGAGTCCATCATCAGGTCCATCCAGCGCAACGAGCAGCGTCGAGAGCAGCGAGGGCGCCGCCGCTGCGGCCACCACCGACACAACAGTTGCGGCGGAAGGGGCCATGCTGTTGCTCTAGCAGCAAGCACAGGAGGAAACAACAATGATGAATACCCCTTTGTGGATGAAATGGCTTCTGGGCATCGGAGTGCTGAGTATGCTGGGCTTTGCCCTGCTGGTCGGGGTTGTGACCCAGGTCGCGGGCGCGGCCAATGCCTCTTCTTTCTCGGCCTGTCCTGGCACCCAGGAGCCTACGCCGCCCACGACGAGCCACGCCACCGCGACCATCACCAGCGGAGACGCTGCCACCTGCTATCCCAGCAGTCCGTATGGCGCTGCTGTGGTCAGTTGGGCCAAAAAGATGGCGGACGCCCTGTATGTCAATCCCGCGTGTGGAACAACGAGAGGCGGCGCCTGTAATGATACCTGGTACACCAGTGCGTTTCCACAGCCAGTGATCGACTACGGACAACGCTGGTGCCAGGCGCACGGCGACTGTGCCGATTGGGCCAATGGGTCGTATCAGTGCGTCTCGTTCGTGCGTGGAGCCTACTCGCAGGTCTATCCGATGACGCTCACCAATGATGCCTTTGGGCTGTGGGCCACCTACCGCTCGGTACCGGGATGGCAGGAGGTCCCGTCGCTGGCCACAAGTGATCCAAGCCAACGCG
>DASZXF010000436.1:0-6922 GCA_035546055.1 Ktedonobacteraceae bacterium | reverse complement strand
CGCGCCGTGTTCGGCGCGCAGGAATTTCTTTTTGATCAGGCCGATGCCGTGCTCGCCGCTGGCGGTTCCGCCCAGCTCAAGGGCACGCTGGACCAGGCGCTGCGAATAGGCGTCGGCCAGTTCCCACTGATCCGGTTGAATGGCGACGAGGGTGTGAAAGTTGCCATCGCCGACGTGACCGACGATACTGCCGGGCAGGCGCATTTCATCCAGCAAGCGCTGAGCGTAGAGCACCAGGTCGGTGACGCGCGAGAGAGGCACGGCGGTGTCGGTGCTGTAGGGAACGCAGCCAGGATTGCAGCGCACAGCGGCCCAGTAGTAGTTATGGCGGGCCTCCCATTGCGCCGCACGCTCCTCGGCGCTGCTGGCCGTCGCGATGTCCAGCGCGCCCGCCTCGCGCATCAATTGCTCGGCCTGACGCGATTCCTGGGCGCTGGCTTCGGTGGATGAGCTATGAAATTCGAGGAAGAGGGCCGGTTTTTCGGGATAGCTCTGGCCCTGGTCGCGATTGATGAAGCCGATACTGAGTTCGTCAAGCAGTTCCAGGCGCGCGACCGGCAGGGCGCTGGCCATGACACGATACGCGGCCTCGCTGGCTTCGCGCAAACCGGGAAAGAAGACGCGCAGGGTATGCACAAAAGCCGGCTGAGGATAGACGCGCAGGACGAGACGGGTGATGATGCCCAGCGTACCCGCCGAGCCAATGAAGAGATCTTTGAGGTCGTAGCCGCTGCTGGTCTTGCGCACAGCCCGTCCCAGGGTGAGCAGTTCGCCGCTGGCCAGTACGACATCCAGCTCGGCGATGTTGGCGCGCATCCCGCCGTAGCGCACAGTGGTGGTACCACTGGCGTTGGTGGCGGCCATACCTCCAAGCGTGGCGTTCGCGCCGGGATCAACCGGGAAAAAGAGGCCGGTGGCGCTGATCTTCTGGTTGAGTTCTTCACGCGTGACCCCCGGCTCGACCTCAACCAGAAAATCGGCGGGACGAACGGAGAGCAGGCGTTTCATATGCGAGAGATCAAGGCTGAGCGCCGGCCCTTGCGGGGTGAGTTGACCTTCAAAGCTGCTGCCCGCGCCATAGGGAATGACTGCTACGCCGGTTTCGCGTGCCCAGCGCAGCGCTTCCTGCACGTCCGCCACGCTTTCGGCAAAGACGACCGCCAGCGGCGGATATATCTGCGGATAGTTGCGGTCCTGTCCATGTTTTTCCAGCACTGCCGGTTCCAGCACAACTTTCGCGCCCAGGCGCTCCTGCAACGTCGCGAGCATAGAATCAAGCCTCCTTCAATGGCCGGGATATCTGTCCCCCTGTGCTATACTAAGATATTGTACAGCATACCACTATTCCCTGAACATCCAGGGATAGGTCTGACGAAAAAGAGGATTTCATTCTATGCTTGCGACCTTTCAACGCGCGTATCCCGATACTTCGCCTCTTCCCGGTCCGTTTCACTGGTTCCCCTTTCAAGGAACACACTTGCTTGTGCGCGAAGATGCCCGGGGCACGAGTCTGCTCCATGCCACCGATGAAGAGATGGCCAGCCTTCAACCACAGCATACGCTGTATATCGGCAATATCGATAATGTTGGATGTAAAGCCTGTGAAATAGACGAGCATCTGTCTCTGCCGGAGGGCTGGCGAGCTTACGATCTACGCGCGCTCTTTGGTCTGCTGGACGAGACGGAGTATGGTGTAGTGGGGTATGCGTCCCAGTTATTGTACTGGCAGCGCACCAGCCGCTACTGTCCTGCGTGCGGCGCGCTCAACGGTTCGCTGGGCGAGAGCTGGAGTCGCAGTTGTCCGCAGTGTGGACATACGGGCTATCCTCCCGTGGTCCCGGCTGTGCTGGCGCTGGTCCACAACGGCGAGCACATTCTGCTTTCCCATAAACCCGGCTGGGGCAAGCGCTACAGCATCTTCGCTGGCTTTGTCGAGCCTGGAGAGTCGCTGGAGGGCTGTGTGGGCCGCGAGGTGGGCGAGGAAGCGGGCATTACAGTCACCGATGTGAGCTATTTTGGCAGCCAGTCCTGGCCATACCCCAGTCAGTTGATGGTGGGCTTTCAGGCGCGCTATGTCAGCGGCGAGCCCCGGCCTGATCTGCAAGAACTGGATGATGTCAGGTGGTTTCATGTGGATGAGTTGCCCAATCTGCCGCCGCCGCTCAGTCTGTCACACCAGTTGATCAAAGCCTGGGTTAAAACGCTGCGCCCGGAGCAGCCATAGAGGCGGGCCGGGCGCGGCAACAGCGCTAAACAGGGGTTGGGCGCAGAGCAAAATCGCCCTTTCTGGGCTGGACGAGGCGCTCAAAGTCGGCGTATTTGAGGCTCATCGTTTCGGTGTGGGTGCCACAGGGGAAAACGATGGTGTCCTGTGTGCTCAAGCTCTGCTCAACGCAGACGGAAAGATTGTACAGATTGCCAAAGGGCGGCATGGCGCCGATCTCACAGTTGGGAAACGAGGCGCGGAATTCATCTTCGCGAGCCAGGCGCACATCCTGAGCGCCGAGACAGGCCGCCACGCGCTGCAAATCGACGCGACTGGTGGCCGGCAGTACAAGCAAGACCTCTTTGCCATCGGCAAAAACGATCACGCTTTTGGCAACTTTTTTACCGGAGATGTGTTCGCACTCGGCCACGCTTTGCGCCGTAAAGGCCTGCGGGTGGTGCTGAACCTGGTACGTGACATGGTTGTTACACAGATACTCTTCCAGTTGTTCCTGGCAATTCATGGCTGACCTCCCCTGGAAACTCAAACAGGCTTCCTGCCAGTGACAAAACATCTCATTTGTAATACGCAGAACCCTCGCCTCTCCGATACCAGACAGAAGATCAAAGCTCTTCCATAAAATTGCGAAAGAAGCTCCTCCTGAGTATAATAAAGCCCGCATAGATTTGCTGAGCGGAAAGAACCATGCAACATAGACAACTTTTACATCATCTGGTCGAACAACTGAAGCCGGTGGCCGGCTTGCGCGCGATTGTCCTGGGAGGATCGTATGCGCGCGGGGATCAGCGACCGGATTCGGATCTTGATCTCGGCCTTTATTACAGCGAGGATCAACCGCTGGACATTGCGCGGGTGCGGACTATCGCGGCTGCGCTCAATGATACGCCTGAGCCAACTGTGGCGGACCTCGGCGGCTGGGGACCGTGGGTAAACGGCGGCGCGTGGCTGACTATCGGCGGGCAGCGCGTGGATTTTCTCTACCGCGACCTGACCTTTGTCCACGCGACCATCGATGAGTGTCAGGCCGGGCGTATCCGCTCGGACTACTGGCAGCAGCCGGCCTATGGCTTCCACAGCTTTATGTACTGCGCGGAAACCGCGATCTGTCAGCCGCTTTACGATCCAGAAAATCTGATCGCGCAGCTCAAGGAGCGCGTGGCCGTCTATCCTCCCCGGCTCAAGCAGGCCATTCCGGGCCATTTTCTCTGGCAGGCACGCTTTACTCTGGATAACATCCGTAAGCCAGCCGCGCGTGGCGAAATCTACCTGACGGCTGGCGGTCTGGCCCGCGTCATTCACTGCCTGGTTCAGGTGCTTTACGCCCTTAACGAGACATACTATCTCAGCGAAAAACAACTGGCGCGCGAGCTGACTACCTTTGCTTATCAGCCCGCGCATTTTCTGGAACGCATTTATCATATTCTCAGCGCGCCCGGCGCCACCAGCGCGGAGCTACTGGACGCGCTGGAGCGCACCGAGGCGCTGTATCGCGAGTGCGCGGATCTCCAGGAGTCACGCGGCCTGGGGAGCACAGTCGAATAACTGCGTTGGGAAAGTGAGGCTTTCGCCGAGAGTAACGCTTTGCGCTGGACCAGGCACGCCCGGTTCGGCCAGGCTGCGCGGCACGACCTGGCAATGCGCGTGAACCCACTGCGTCAACGCGGGCTGGAATGGCAGGGGCAATGGCTGATTGTTCGTCCCCTGGAGGCGCGCGATATCCGCGAAAGCTGTGCGCAGGCTTGCCGGGAGCGTACTGAGCAGTGACGGATCGAAGGAGGGCAAGAGGAAGAAACGCACATTTCCCTGCGCCACCTGCTCCGCCAACTGTTGAGGTGTCAGCAGCGTGTCAAAGCCATTAAAGCCGCCCAGGGCCATAGCCGCTTTCCCCGTGGTGAGCACAAACGGAGCGGCGGTTGGCGCGTTCAAGGTGGCAACCAGATAGCGCGCCTGCCCCTGGTGCGCCAGCAGATAGCTAATCAGTTCAGGCTGAGCCTCGACGCTCTCAGGCAGGAAAGCGTGCGCCAGCAGCGTCAGGGCATTGGCCGCGCGCGGAGGACCGGCCACGGGATCGATGGTGTCATTCCCCAGGGCCAGCGGCGTTGCCGACCAGATGGCCGGCGCGAGCAGCAGCGCCAGCAGGCCCGCGACCATACAGGGAGTCGCCAGTCTGCGAGCAGGCAGACGCGGTATGAGCCGCGCGAGCAGTAGCGCCAGCGCGCTCAGCAGACTCAGACCAATGACCACAGGTGCCAGAACGGCATTCCAGCGCGGAAAAACCAGCAGGATACCCTCCTGTGTCAGTCCAGTGGCCAGCAAGGTCAGGGGAAGCAGCCAGGCACGCCAGCCCTGGCGCTCACGATAGGCGCGGTAGAGCGCCACGCCGCCAATACCCACCAGCGCGCAGATGGCCGGCGCGAAGGTGACCATGTAATAGGCGTGATCAAAGAGCGCAAAGCTGAAAAAGAGCAGCAGCGTTAAAAACCAGACGCCCCAGAGCAGCAGACCTCGACTATATGTTCGTCGTGGCAGGCGGGGCCGTTGCCAGGGAATCGCCGCCAGCAGCCCCAGCAGAGCGAAGACCAGTAGCCAGCCGATCTGTCCGCCCAGTTGAGGAGCAAAAAGGCGCAGCGGTCCAGGTCGTCCTGTGTTCGCCAGACCAAAAATGACCAGCAGTCCGGTGGTGTTGAGTGCCGTGGAGTCGCCCTGGTTCTGAGCCGCGACACCTGTGCCCGCTCCCACCCCAAAGGCACGACTGAGGCCGTTATAGCCCAGGGCCAGTTCCAGCTCGGAATCGTGCTGTGTCGAGCTGATGTGCGGGCGCTGCGTGGCCGGCGTGAGATCGACAATGGTAATCCAGGCGAAGGAAACCACGAGTAATACAACCAGGGCCAGGGCCAGATGCAGTACGCGCGCCCGCCATCGACGAGGCGCGCCGAGCAGATACGCCAGGCCGAAAGCGGGCAGCACAACATAGGCTTCCAGCATTTTGATATTGAACCCCAGGCCAACCAGCAAAGCGCTGAGCAGCAGCCAGGACAGGCGGCCCGTTTCCAGAGCGCGGAGCAAGGCCCAGGCAGCAAAGAGCAGGGTGAGAATCAGCAGGCTATCGATGGTATTGTTGCGACTGGTAACCACGCTGATAGGCATCAGGGCCAGGGCCAGGGCCGCGAGCAGACCGGCGTTGGGGCCGGCCACACGCCGCACCAGGAGATACAGCAGGGCGACCGAGCCAACGCCCGCCAGCGCCTCTGGCAAGAGCAGACTCCAGGCGCTAAAACCAAAGATGCGCGTGCTCGCCACCTGAATCCAGAAGCCGAGCGGCGGCTTATCAATCGCCAGAAAGCCCTGGGGATCGAAGGCCGCGAAGAAAAAATTATGCCAGTTCATCCCCATGCTTTTGACAGCTGCGGCGTAATAACTGTTGACGCCGGTTGTGATATCCGCGAAATGATTTTCTCCCAGACGAAAAAAGGTGAGAAACAGAGTCAGCAGGAGAATGATTCCCAGCGCGATCCGCTGCCAGAGCGCTGTCGCCTGCTTATTCCCCTCTGCTGGCTCGCCGACGCGCGACTCCAGCGCATCCTGTGAAGGTGCTACAGGTTGCATAAGCCTTCCTCTCTATGCTTATTGAGCGATTCTTTCGTCAGCAAGTATAAAGAGCAGATGGCGGCGCTGACATCCTGCAAAGGAGCCAGCTTTTTCTCCCTCTTTCGATGGAGATTGAGCATCAGTATGTCAGTACGTCATGCCGCGCGCATATCATAGACATCTACAGCAGGACCAAGCTGACGGCGATAGATTTCGACGCGCTGAATACGCACCTGGAGATCGAGCACCAGGTAGTCGCTGGCATCGCTTTCCAGGTTGGGACGTGCGTTGAGATTGCCGTTTTTGCGCAGGCGAAAAGTGCGCGTCTCCCAGGGATCGAGAATACCCAGCAAATGATATTTGTGATAGACATGCCAGGAAACGGCGGTTTCGTTGACGACGAGCAGGGCTTCTTCATTGCCCTCTAGCGCCAGTTTGACACGGTTTCTCACCTGTGTGAGCCAGCCGCCGCCGCCCTGGCGCTGCGGCCTGGTCTGCGTGGGTGGCGCCTCCGGTTCTTCCCGGCGCCACACCGTCCGCTGCGGGGGCGGAGCAAGCTTGAGCAAAAATGAGGTCGGCATAGGTCTTACCTCCTTATCCTACCAGAGTTAGACGCTTATCCTTATCTCCTGCTGGCGTACCACAAACGCGGGCAATGCGTGCGGTCAGCGAAGGTTCACCCCAGGCAGGCCATTTGCTGGCATGGCCATGCTCGGCCAGGAGGTGCAAACCCTGGCAGACGCGCTCGCGTCCCAGCCATTGCACAGCGAGGCGGTCGCCGCGAAAGGCCTGGAGACGTTGCTGCCAGATCAATAGACTGCCGCTGAGCAGACAACAGGCCAGAGCGGCCAGGAAAAGCCACGCGGCCCGGCGATCCACGCTGGTAAAGGGCAGCATAGCCAGGAGAAACAGAAGGCTCACGGCGAATAACGCGCGCGGCAGCAGCGAGAGCGGACGCGCGGCCCCGGCACAGCGGGCCAGGCCCGCCGCCAGCAGCATATCCAGTTCGGCCTGGCGCAAGGTCTGCCAGTCTGTATGTGGCAGCACAAGCTTGATGCTGCCGCGTCCCAGCCAGCCAGTGCTGACTCGCGGTTGAGCCAGGCGCGC
>DASZXF010000435.1:0-21137 GCA_035546055.1 Ktedonobacteraceae bacterium | reverse complement strand
AAACCAGCTCAGGTCCGCATCAGCAACATCGGGCTCCGATTTTGCTGATGCGGACCTGAGCTTGTTTTTTCTTACTTTACTTAGAACCATTTAATACGCCGGAAGAAGAGCACCAGCAACAGGCTGAGCGCGGCCATGAGCAGCAGGACGCCGAAATAGCCGAATTGCCAGTGCAGTTCGGGCATGTTCTCGAAGTTCATGCCGTAGATGCCGACGATCAGGGCATCGACCATGAGGATGATCGACATCACCGTTAAGGTGCGCATGATCTTGTTGAGATCGTTGGAGACGATGGAGAGATTGGCGTCCATGATCGTGTTGAGCTGATCGCGGTAGAGGTCCAGGGTGTCGTTCAGGCGCGTGATGTGGTCGTAAACGTCGCGGAAATAGATGGTGATGTGCTCGTTGAAGAAAGGATTGTCGCGGTTGGTGAGCATGTTGAGTACATCGCGCTCCGGTGAAGCGATGCGGCGAAAGGCCAGGAATTGCTTCTTGAGGGCCAGGAGCCTCAGGGTGAGCTGGCGTTCCTGTACAGTGCCCTTGCCGGAAAACATATGCTCCTCCAGCTCCTCGGCCTGGTCCACCAGCCCGTCGACGATGGGAAAATAGTTGTCAACGATGGTATCCAGCAGCGAGTAGAGCAGGACGCCGATGCCTTTTTCCAGTTGTCCGTGGCTGCGCTTCCAGCGTTGCGCGGTCTCTTCCAGCTCAATGAGCGGCGTATCGTGAACGGTAATCAGGTAATTTTGGCCGACGAAGATATCCAGTTCTCCCATGCTGAGGCTCTGTTTGCGCTCATCCAGGCTCACGGTATGAAAAACCAGAAATAAAAAGTTCTCGTACTCCTCGACTTTGGGGCGTTGATGCTCGTTGCTGGCATCCTCGACCGCCAGGGGGTGCAGGTGGAAGAGATCCGCGATGGTCGCCAGTTCCTCCTCCGTGGGCGCCTGGAGGTCCAGCCAGAAGGCATGTCTGTGGTCGCCGAGCAGTTCGGCAATTTTCTCAAGTTCCGTTGTCTGAGCAAACGTCTGCTGATGGGTATCGCAATACACGCTTTTGAGCATAACACGTCCTATCTGGAGGCCTCTGTGCCTGTCCACATTTCTGCCATTTGCCCATGAGCAATGCGCACGAGCCAGATGACATGGGAATGACTAACCGTTCCTTGCAGCGTTCTGCGCATGCTTCCTCGCACGGCCACCATATCTCCTTCGCTGATAATCTGCTCGCAGGTGATCTGGAAGTCAGGGATGGCAGCGCGAATTTTTGGCAGCGTGCTCTTTACCACATCCGGCCCTTTGACTTCAGGGTGAGCGTGATCCACATAATCGGGCGCGAGCACCTCATCGGCCTCCTCCGTGTTGCCAGTATTCCACATAGTAAAATAACGTTTAACCAGAGCTTTATTGCGTGTGAGATCCATATGCTTGTCTCCTGGCTACTGAAAAGGGGGATCAGGCAAGGCGGCGCGTCTGCTATGATAAAGGTGCGGAGAAAAGCCGGGTCTCTTTCTCCGCACCTTCATAGCCAGTGGCTTACCAGCCGAATAATCTGAGCATGGTGGCCGCCAGGGCAATACTGAGCAGCGAGCCTGCGATGACCTGGCCGAGAGTGTGGCGCCGCAGCACCACGCGCGACCAGCTCACCAGTACGAGCAGGGCGAAAACCGGCAGCATCACGGCTCCGTAGAGCACAGTCAGAATCGTCGCGGCGGCTCCCAACGAGGCGGAGTGGAGGCTGATTTTCCACCAGAGCGTGATGATCATCATAATCAGGCCACTGATGGCGGTGATAATGACGGTGTTAATCAGCGTCGTTGGCCCGTGGACCAGCACCAGGGCGAACCAGCCCAGGCAGACGGAAATGAGGCCGAAAATGAACGGCCCGACGCGCTCGGTGCGTTTGCTGACATCGACATCGGAGAGCTTGCCCAGACGCACGCCGATTAAGATATATGTGAATGGTCCAATGCTGAGAAAAAACAGCGTGATGCCCGTGTATGCCAGGGCGCTGACAAGGCTGCTGGCCCTGTAAAGCGCGACCAGCAGGACCAGAGGCACGGAAATCGGCGCCGGGGCCAGGATATTCGAGACATGCCGCGCGATACGTACATGCCGGGGTTTCCGCGTGTTCATAGGGACGAGCACGGGGGTGCCGGTCAGCACCTCCTCTTCATCCAGCGCGGGCTTGTCGGTGTTAATAGCGAGTGGTTCTGTCATTACGCTCCTTGAATCTCCGGTGTGGCTTGCCGCGCCTGGACGGGCAGCCTGAGAATATGGGTCGCTACCTCACTAAACGCTTCTGGATTGCCGCTGCTCCAGATTTCTAGCTCACCGCCGCCCTGATCCAGCAGGGTGGCCGGCGCGAACAGACCTTCGGCTTGCAGAACCGAGCGCGTGCGGCGCGCGATGGCCTGACCGCTATCGATGACCTGTACCCTGGGACCGGCCACGCGCTCAATCACCGGGCGCAGGGCCGGAAAATGGGTACATCCCAGAACCAGGACATCGATATCTTCCGCCAGCACCGGCCTGAGCGCCTGCCTGACGGTCGCTTCAACTTCTGGACCCTCGAACTGGCCGCGTTCAACCAGCATGACCAGATCCGGGCAGCCCACCGCGAAGGCTTTGATCCCGCCCGCGAATTCGTCTATCAACTGGCGCAGATAAATGGCTTTCGCCGCCTGGTTGGTCGCGGCGATGCCGATGCGCCCGTTTCTCGTCAGACGCGCGGCGGGTTTGACCGCTGGTACAACGCCGATGAAGGGCAGGGGATAGAGGGTGGCCCTCAGCGTGCTCAGAGCCGCTTGCGAGGCGGTATTGCAGGCGATGATGATCAGCTTGACTCCCTGTTTGAGCAGAAAACGGCAACTTTCCAGGGTCAGGGCTGTGATCTCCTCATCGCTGCGTACTCCATAGGGGCAGTTGGCGGTGTCGCCAAGATAGATAAAATGCTCGTGTGGCAATTCTACACGCAGATCCGCGAGAATAGTCAAACCTCCCGCTCCCGAATCGAAGATGCCAATGGGGGCGCCAGCCTGGCGAGGGCGCATCCCTCGTTCTGGCTGTGGCAACCCGGCGCTGTGCTCTGTATCGCATCCAGGCCGTGGCTCATCCGCAATTCGTGGTTTCCGCGCCTCTACCTGTTCGTTATTCCAGTCTTTCATAGGTATACAATACTATTCTATGGCAACTAGTAGACAACAACATTTTGTTCTAGATGGATATCCGTCATTTTTGCGGGCGATGGACGCAGGAGCCTTGCCTGCCGCGTCCATCGCCCGCCGCTTTTTCATCCATATAGTGACAGACGCTATGAGCGGAATTCGCCCTGCTCACCAAAAACATGACGCAGAGCATCACTGATCTCGCCCAGTGTGGCATAGGCTTCTACCGCGTCAAGGATCAGCGGTATCAGGTTGGCCTGGCCAGCCGCGCCGGCTTCCAGCGCCCGCAAGACCTGCTGGACGCGCTGATTATCGCGGCGCAGACGCAGATCCGCCACCCTGGCGGCCTGGCGCCGACCCGCCTCCGCATCCACGCGCAGCAGCGCCGGGCGCTCCTCGTCCTCCATGGCAAAGCGATTGACCCCTACGACAATGGCGCGTTCCTCCTCCAGTGCCTTCTGATAGGTGTACGCGGCCTGCTCGATCTCGGCCTGCATATAGCCACGTTCGATGGCGCGCACGCTCCCCCCCAGTTCGTCGATTTTCGCGATATAGGCCAGCGCTTGCTGCTCAATCTGGTCGGTCAGGTACTCGACATAATACGAGCCAGCCAGGGGATCGACCACATCGGCCACGCCGCTTTCGTAGGCCAGAATTTGCTGTGTGCGCAGAGCCACGCGCGCCGAGTCCTCCGTGGGCAGGGCCAGCGCCTCGTCCTTAGAATTAGTGTGCAGCGACTGTGTACCGCCGAGAACCGCCGCCAGCGCCTGGTAAGCGGTGCGCACCACGTTATTATCCGGCTGCTGAGCGGTCAGCGTCGAGCCGGCGGTCTGGGTATGGAAGCGCAGCATCAGCGAGCGGGCATCCCTGGCGTGGAAGCGTTCGCTCATAATGTGCGCCCACATGCGGCGAGCGGCGCGGAACTTCGCCACCTCTTCCAGCAAATTGTTATGGCTATTCAGGAAGAAAGAGAGATTGCCGGCGAAGCTATCCACATCCAGCCCGGCTTCAATGGCCGCCTGGACATAAGTAATCGCGTTGGCCAGCGTAAAGGCAATTTCCTGTACGGCGGTTGAGCCAGCTTCGCGAATATGATAGCCGCTGATGCTGATGGTGTTCCAGCGTGGCAGGTGTTCCGCGCAGTAGCGGAAGATATCGGTAATGATGCGCATAGAGTGCCGGGGGGGATAGATATACGTTCCGCGCGCAATATATTCTTTGAGAATATCGTTCTGAATGGTACCTGAGAGCTTGCGCACATCGGCTCCCTGCTTTTTCGCCACGGCGATGTACAGCGCGAGCAGAATACTGGCGGTGGCGTTGATGGTCATGGATGTGCTGATGCGCTCCAGCGGCAGATCTTTGAGCAAAATCTCCATGTCTTCCAGGCTGGAGATGGAGACGCCCACCTTGCCGACTTCGCCCAGGGCCAGGGGATGATCGGCATCATAGCCCATCTGCGTTGGCAGGTCAAACGCCACCGAGAGACCGGTTGTGCCTTGCGAGAGCAGGAAGTGATAGCGCCTGTTTGACTCCTCCGCCGTACCGAAACCGGCGTACTGGCGCATGGTCCACAGACGCGAGCGATACATGCCAGGATGGACGCCACGGGTAAAAGGAAACTCGCCAGGATAGCCCAGCCTGTCCTGCTCAGAGAAATGCGCCAGATCCTCCGCAGTAGCGAGATCTGGAATTTCGATCTGCGAGCCAGGGCTGGTCAGGAATGTAGACTGCCGTTCCTGCGTTTTCTGTCTGGCGGCATGGGCGGTTGTAGCGCGCCACTCCGCTGCGTTTTTGCTGCGATGTTGCTCCATTCGGCACCTTCCTTCATTACCACTGGCATTATAACATAAAGCCCTGAAGGGAGAAATTATTCACCGAAAATTAGAGACATTTAGTCATGGCCTGGCTGTCTCTGTACGCGATGCTCAGCCCTTTTCCCACCGGAACGACCATATGCTCGAAGTCCTGCCGCGCCCGCACAGCCTCCAGGTAGCCCGCTATTTCGGCGGGATGCGAAAGCACATTATCAGCCAGCAGCAGCGCATTGGGGGTCAGTCTGGGCATGAGCAGAGCGAGTTGCGCGGGCGCGCTGTAGCGGTCGGCATCGAAGAAAACGCAGTCAAAAGGACCGTCCAGACTGGCGACAAGCTCAGTGGCATCTCCACAATGGAGCGTCACCAGTTCACGCAGACCAGCCCGGCGCAGATTGGCCTCGGCCCGGGCGATTTTGTGCTCCTCGCGGTCCAGACTGGTCACGTGTCCGCCCGTCTGGCTCATCGCGCGGGCCAGCCAGCACGTGCTATAGCCATTTGAAGTGCCGATTTCCAGCAAACGCGTGCGTTTACTGCTGCGCACCAGAAAACTGAGCAGGCGAGCGGTTTCCGGCTCCAGATTGAGCATCATCTGGCGTCGTTCGGTCTGCTGAGCATCATTTTCCTGACCCTGCTGGTAGAGTTCGCTGAGAAACTGCTGAAATTCGCTCTCATTCATCAGATACTTCTCTTTCCTGTCGACCCATGGCCTACTTATCGCCAGTGATTACCAGCAGTACATCGCCCTGATTGACCGTCTGTCCCTTGTTGACCAGCACCTCTTTAACGGTACCTCCGTGGGGAGTCGTGAGGTCATTTTCCATCTTCATGGCCTCCAGAATCGCCACCGTCTCCCCGCGTTCCACCTTCTCACCGACCTCCTTGAGCACATTCAGCACCAGTCCCGGCATCGGAGCGCGCACCTTGACCTCGCCGGTCTCATGAGCGCCCTTGAGGCTGCCCAGCAGCGCGCGGGCGCGTTCATCCTCAACTCGAACCTCGAAGCGTTGATCCGCGATCTGGATTTCATATGTCATGCCCTCCTGCTCATCGGGTTGAGCGAGGCGGCGCGCAAAGACATCGTAAGAGCGGCCCTGGATCAGCAGCGTATAGCGTCCGCCCTGCGCGATGTGTCCCTGCGCATCGGCGGCCAGTGACGCGACCTGGCGCCAATCGATATCCCGCAGTTCGCCATCCAGGCTCACCTGGCGCGTCTGCTCATTCGCGCCGGGATCAATCGTGTAGCTTGTATCATGAACAGTGGAAATATAAGCCATGCCTAAACAGTCCTTCTTTGCACCGTAGTCTCAAAACTGTCCCATTATAGCATCTCTGCCTTCGTCCCATAGATTCTAACACTTTTCTAACACAAATCCTACGTCGTTCTAACACAGAATATGCCATACTCTGTTACGGAAACGTCGGGCGGTCATAGAGAGCATCGCTACAGGCCAGAATGATGAATCAAGAAGAAACTCAGCAGGAAACACAAGCGAATAGCGCAGCGTTTGAAGGGCAGCGTGTGGAGCGTGCGGGCGCGGCATCGCCTGCGCAGCCAGACCGGGGGCAGCGCCGGGTTCATCGTTGCGCGAATTGTGATATCGAGTTTTTCTGGTCGCCAACCATTGTGCAAAACAAGGTCTACTGCTGTAGTGGTTGTGCTGCTGGTGGCCCCTGCACCTGTGATTATTCGCTCTACAGCTCGGTGACGATCATGGGCGTCATCTACTACGATCAATAAGCTGGAACGCGCTCATTGAGAACGGGCCGGGCCAATGGTTATACTCGTTCACTATTGAAGTGTAAAGGAGTTCTCGTCGTGGGAAAAATTCGTCCTGTTGGCGACCGCGTAGTGGTCAAGCCATCCGCAAAGGAAGAAGTAACGAAGAGTGGGATTGTGCTTCCTGATACTGCCAAGGAGAAGCCCCAGGAGGGCACGATTGTGGCCGTAGGCAGTGGCCGTTTGCTGGATAACGGTGAGCGCGTGGCCCTGGATGTGCATGAGGGTGATCGCGTGCTGTTCGCCAAGTATGGCGGGACAGAGTTTAAGCTGGATGGCGAAGAGTTTCTGGTTCTGAAAGAGAATGACATTCTTGCCATTATTGGCTAGGATTGGCAGAAAGGGACAGATAAGATATGGCAAAACAGCTCGTATTTGACGAAGAGGCGCGTCGTTCGCTGAAAAAAGGCATTGATACGCTGGCCAGCGCGGTGAAGACCACCCTTGGCCCCAAGGGACGCAATGTCGCCCTGGACAAGAAGTTTGGCGCGCCCTCGGTGACGCATGATGGCGTGACGGTGGCCAAAGAGATCCAGTTAGAGAACCCCTTCGAGAACATGGGCGCGCAGCTCCTCAAAGAGGCCGCGACCAAGACCAATGACGTGGCCGGTGACGGTACGACCACCGCGACCGTACTGGCGCAGGCTGTGGTGACGGAGGGTCTGAAGAATCTGGCCGCCGGCGCGAATCCCATGCAGCTCAAATATGGCATCGACAAGGGCACCGAGGCGATTGTGAACTACATTCACGAGACCGCCCGCCCCGTTGAGACGCGTGAAGACATCGCGCACATCGCCACCAACTCCGCCGCCGATGAGACGATTGGTAATCTGATCGCCGATGTGATGGAGAAGGTCGGTAAAGATGGCGTAATCACCGTCGAGTCCTCCCGTGGCACCAGCTTCGAGACCGAGTATGTTGAAGGTATGCAGATCGACAAGGGGTATATCTCCGCGTACTTCGTGACGAACTCGGAGAAGATGGAGGCTTCGATTGAGAACCCTCACATCCTGATCACCGATAAGAAGATCAGCGCGGTTGCCGATATTCTGCCGGTGCTGGAGAAGCTGACCCAGCAGGGCCGCCGCGAAATCGTGATCATTGCCGAGGACGTGGACGGCGAGGCGCTGGCCACCCTGGTGGTGAACAAACTGCGCGGCATCCTCAATGTGCTGGCGGTCAAGGCTCCTGGCTTCGGAGATCGCCGCAAAGATATGCTCCAGGATATCGCCATTCTCACCGGTGGCACCGTCATCAGCGAGGATCTGGGGCGCCGCCTGGACAGCGTGACGGTGGCCGATCTCGGTCAGGCTCGCCTGGTGGTTTCGACCAAGGAAGAGACCACGATCATCGAGGGACGCGGCACTCAGGAGGACATCCAGGCCCGTACTCGCCAGATCAAGGCGCAGATCGAAGAGACCACCAGCGATTACGACCGCGAGAAGCTCCAGGAGCGCCTGGCCAAGCTCTCCGGCGGCGTGGCACTGATCAAAGTCGGCGCCGGCTCCGAGGTTGAGCAGAAGTATCGCCAGACCCGCGTTGAGGACGCGCTCTCCGCTGCCCGCGCGGGTGTCGAAGAGGGCATGGTCCCCGGCGGTGGCGTGGCCCTGCTGAACGCCATTGAGGCGCTGGGCAAGCTGAACCTGTCCGGCGATGCTCTGACTGGCGTCAATATCCTGCGCCGCGCGCTCGAAGAGCCGATCCGCCAGCTCGCCGCCAATGGCGGTAAAGACGGCTCGGTGATCGTCGAAGGTATCCGCCGCGCTCAGAAAGAGCACAGCAACAAGAACTTCGGTTACAACGTGCTCGATGATCGCTATGAGGATATGTTCACCGCCGGCATCACCGATCCGGCCAAGGTGACTCGCTCTGCCCTGCAGAACGCGACCAGCATCGCGGCCATGATCCTGACCACCGAGGCGCTGATCACCGACCTGCCCGAGAAGGAGAAAGCTCCTGCTCCTGCCATGCCGGAGTACTAAACCTCACTGTATCCAGAAAAACCCCCGGGACGGCGGTCCGACCGCTGCCCCGGGGGTTTTTCTGGATGCGAATGCTATTCAGGCGATAAAACGGCAATCAAAGCGCACTTTGCCATTTTTGCGATCCGTGACGACGTGAATAACCTCCAGCGTAATTGATTGACCTGGCTGAGTCGGGATGTCCTCCACGTCGAGCACCCGGCACTCAAACTGGCGGGTGGGATCGTGTGGATCAGCCAGGATACAGCGCACATAGGGGTGTTCTGCGCCCTGAAAGATCGCGCTGAGTCCAGTTTCTTTTTCAATCAGTGTTCCTGCCCGCGTCATCTCTGCTCACTCCTTTCTCGACCTGTCCCCTGGTGATAGTGTACTCCGCTCCTCTTAGTCTGCCGCGAGGAGCTTTTCGTCGCTGAAAAAGCGCAGGTGCGCGGTATCGTTGAGGCGCATAATCCAGGGCAATTCCTGCTCAAAGAGCAGTTCGCTGATCGAAGTATTATCGTGGCGGAAGCAGTGGCGATACTGGAGTCCAAGCTTCAGGGCGTGGCAGAAGAAAATGCCAATAAAGCCCCCGTGCGTGGCCCACAAAACAGTCTTATCGGCGTAATGTTCCAGATAGTGTTGCTGCGCTCTGCTGGCGCGTTCTTGCAGTTGTGTGAAGCTCTCGCCTCCCGGAGGTGCGACGTGGATAGGATCGCCGCGTACCGCGTTCCACTCGGCCAGATTGCGCGCCTGGATCTGTGCGGGTGTGAAGCCTTCCCATGAGCCCATGCCGATTTCGCGCAGGTTGGGATCTTCCAGCACTGGCAGATGGTGATGGCGAGCAATCGCCATGGCCGTGTGACGCGTGCGCTGGAGATCCGAGGAGACAATTACATCAATTTTTTCCGAGGCCAGATATTTACCCGCCGCTTCGGCCTGGCGTTCGCCCAGTTCAGTCAAAGGGGCGTCTGTTTGTCCAGTATACATTCCGTCAATATTGTGCTGTGTGATGCCATGGCGTATAAGCAATAACCGCAACAGTTTTCTCCTGCATGTGTCGTGATAAGCATTGACTCTTCTTTATGCGTTTATCTTATCACAGACACAGCTTTGTCCGCAGCGTTGCTTTTCCCGCTGGCCGCGCATCTTTGCAGGCCAATGGGCTTTGCGCAAGAACTTTTGAGGTGGCCTTTTGCGGAACTCCGAGCGGGCAAAAGGCCAGACCGCGCTTGCTGTGTTTTAACCGAGGACTTCGGGGTTGAGGATATTGGGGGGGCGTTCGTCGTGCGCGTGGGCCACAATATTCTGGCTGGCCATGGTCGCCATCAGCGTGCGTGTTTGCAGGGAGGCGCTGCCAATGTGCGGCAGGAGCACGACGTTCTCCATGGTGAGCAGTTCTGGCTCGACGGCGGGTTCGCGCTCGAAGACATCGAGGCCGGCTCCGGCGATGGTGCCCGCTTGCAGAGCCCGTACCAGGGCTTTTTCATCGACGATTGGACCGCGAGCCGTATTAATCAGCATGGCGCTCTCTTTCATCAATCCCAGTTCGCGAGCGCCGATCAGGTGGTGGGTATCCTGGTTATAAGGGGCGTGAATGCTGACAAAATCGGCTGCCTGTAAAAGTTCGTCCAGCGAGACATAGGTTGCGCCATACGCGGCCTCTTCAGCGGGCGAGAGGCGCTGGCGATTGTGATAGAGGACACGCATAGCAAAACCGCTGGCCCGCCTGGCCACAGCTTTACCGATGCGTCCCATGCCGAGCAGACCGAGCGTGGCGTGGTGGACCTCGGCGCCGCAAAAGAGCAGCGGACCCCAGCCGCTATACCTGCCGGCGCGCAGAAAACGTTCTGATTCAGGGATACGCCTGGCCACGGCCAGCAGCAAACCAAAGGCCAGGTCCGCGCTGGTATCGGTGAGCACGCCAGGCGTATTGCTCACCGCGATGCCCAGGCGAGTCGCGGCGGCGAGATCGATATTGTTAAAGCCGACCGCCATATTTGCCAGCAGGCGTAAACGCGGCTGAGCCTGCGCGCAGGCTGTCAGGAAGCGCTCGTCGATGGTATCCGTCAGTAAGCAAAAAATGTAATCGTGTCCGGGGCCACGGCGTAGAAGTTCTTCATACGACCAGATGACCCCTTCTTCGCGGTTGGCCTCAACGTCGCCAACTGTTTCCAACAAGGGATAAGCGGGAGCAGGCACTTTCTGCGTGACCAGGATATGCGGGCGATTTGCCATAGTGACCTCCGATCAAAGATAGCACTCGATTATACCATCTTTTGGAGATCTGCCCTTTGTCCTTCGTATTCGTTGTCCTGCTTCAGCGCGACCGTTCTGGGGCCGGCATAGTGAAAGCGTTTGGTGAACTTACGCCGGAAAAGCATCGCCAGCGCGGGCCAGCCATCTTTCCAGGGCGCCAGCTTTTTCTCTTTGCGCGGATTATAGCCAATGGGCACTTCATAGATCCGGCAGCCTGCCTGAACCACGCAGGCGGTGATTTCCGGCTCGATTTCAAAGCGGCGGCCTTCCATCGGCAGGGCGCGGGCCAGCGGACCGGGGATCAGCTTGTAGCAGGTCTCCATATCATGAATGCGGCAGCCGTAAAGAATATTGGTAGTCCAGGTCAAAAAGCGATTGCCCCAGCGGGTCGTAAACTTCTGGCCCGCGAAGTTGCGCCGTCCGTAGACAGCCGCCCAGGGATTGCCAGCAGTTTCCCATTTACTGACCAGGCGTGGGAGATCCTGGGGATCGTATTCCATATCGGCATCTTGAATAGTCACAAGATCGCCACTGACCAGGCCAAAGCCGGTGCGCAGACCCGCGCCCTTGCCCATATTCTGCTCATGTCGAATGTAGCGATAGGCATTAAAAGGGGCGCGCTGGCGCAAATCCTGGAGAATGGCCCAGGTATTATCTGTAGATGCGTCATCGACCACAATGACTTCCATATCCAGCGGTACCTGTGCCAGGGCCGCCAGCACCTGAGCCACTGTGGTCTCTTCATTGTAGACCGGGACGATAACCGAAATGCGCATATTATCTTACCTCGTTTAAGCAGGGAAGACCAGCCTCTTCCCAAAGTTGAATGACAAGGATTATTATTCTCTGGATATATTGACGGATATGGTTGAAAAGAGCAACAGCAATGTGACTTCCAGCGAGAAATCGGTTCGGTAGCCGGCGAACTGAGCTAAAAACAGGCTCATCTGACGCCCTGCCAGGACTCCTCAATGCCAGACCTGGATCGTTCCGTCCGTCAGGGCTACTACCAGGCGTTGGCCGGCAAAGTGCAGGGCGCTGATCTGCCAGGGATGATAGAGCCGTTGAATAATCTGCCCCTGGCGTGCTGACCACAGGTCAATCACGCCCTCGTTGATCTCGCTATCTTCGCGCGCCACCGCGAGCCAATCTCCATCAGGCGCAATAGCCAGGCGTGAGCTGGCGCCCATCGAGCCGCAGGCCAGCTCGCTATATGTTCCATTCAGCGTATCATGCAGACGAATGGTCTTGTCCGCGTACACAAAAGCCAGCGAACTCAGATCAGGTGTCACGGCATAAGGCGGCGTACATTGCGCGCAGGGACCGGCGAGAATCGCCATACTGATCTGTGGACGCGTTTTGTTGCCGAAACGTGTTTTGTTGACAAGATCCCAGCGGCGCAGGACAATCATCTGCTCCTCTTCATCCGGTACATTGGCGCAGGAGAGTGTCAGCAGCGTGCGCAGGTCTGGCGCCAGAGCGCGCAGGCGAATGGCCCAGAACTCGCGTTTCTCAACTTCGCTCTCCACACAACTCAGCGCTTCGCCCAGACTTTCCGGGGGCGCTCCCAGCGCGTGAGCAACCACATCTGTACCTCTGACACCATACACACGTGGCGCCAGCGGATCTTTCAGTTGTAGCGGCAGCGCCATCCAGATAGTAGCGCCGCCGCCGGTCAGTTCTTGCAACACCACATCCAGCGAATAATGGGCTGAGACGGCGCGCTGATCCAGGGCATGGCTCCATTGCAGGGTGCCATCATCCGTTTTCCAGATATGGAGGCTCAACCTGCCCCAGGCGGCCAGAAATTGTCCGTTGGCCGAAAAACGCAGTTCGCGCAACGACTCAACAGTTTGCTCCTGGTTCATCGCGAATGTTCTGGTCGTCTGTTGCCCCTGCGCATCTACATGCCAGCAAAGCCCTTTGCTATCCAGCGATCCCGCCGCGACGAGCAGACCAGTGCTCGTCTGCACACTGCTCAGGGACGAAATCACGCCCAGCGAACTGCGCAACCTGGCTCCCGTATGCAGCGGACCCCTGGTGCTAAAAATGCTCAGACCCGCGTACTCCACATCATCTTCGATGTGAAACTTTCGCCCGACCGGTCGTGGCCGCGTCAGTCCACCACGCCGCAAATCGATATTCCCGCCCAGAATAGCATCATAGTTCTGGCGCTTCTCCGTATCGCTCAAAACATCGTAGGCGCGATTAATGCGTTTCATCTGCACCGCGCCCTCCGGGCCAGCCAGGTCAGGGTGATAACGGCGCGCCAACTGACGATAAGCTCGCTTCAATGTATCATGATCAGCGTCCAGCGGGACACCTAAGATGGCATAATAATTATCGGGTGTGTCCATCATAGAGCAACAAACCTTTCCGTTTGTTCAGTGTATCACATCTGCCTGGCTCTGTCCCCAGGATCGTTTTTCTCATCTTTTACCCTATCCTGAAGTCCTGCTTTTCGTCCTGGCAGTGCAGCTTATAGCGGAACACCCCCCCTTAGAAGCGCATTATCTCGCGTATTGTTTCTATCAACCCCTGACGTTGCAACTCTGAGGCTAGAAAAGGAGCCTTCTTTTCTAAGTAAGCAAAGGGAAACGGGACAATAATATAATCTTGTAACCAATGCATACGTGCCTGGAGGCAGGTTCCCTCGTCATTTAAACCCAGCCTTTCTATCGTTTTCTGTACTCGTTCAGCTAACGAACTGGTCAGATTATCGGCAGGCCTTATCTCAAGCGATGGGAAATCGATAACAAACCAGCCAGCCTGTATAGCAAAAGGATCGAGGACATCTTCAAAATCACCTTTTCGGCCATTAAGCGTGCTGCATACCAGCCGATAATTATCCCAACGGTAAGCTTCATGAGGATAGAGCTTTTTGGGTTTGAAATGTTCGACGGTCTTTGCCCCAGTGTCAGGTGGTATCCAATGGCATGAATATGCGCACGTATGATTGTATGCGTGATAGAGATCTTCTAAAATTTCTCGCCAGTACTCGTGATTTTTCCATTTTTTTGTAGGGTCGATTGTTCGTTTTAAAAATCTCTCACCCGGTTTTTGTACTTTATCGAAAAAGTGGGATGGTTCTGGTTGCAATTGAACAGGAATCATATCACGACCCCTTGCTGCTCCGCAAAATAGGTCCAGCGTGGCCAGAAGTCATCATCTGGAGCAAGGACGGCAACAAGTTTTTGTGAAATCTCCTGAACCTGAGCTTTTGATGGCTCCTTTGCTCGTTGCAATTTTTTTGCCTCTTCAATTACTTCTTCGGCAACTTTAGAGCGAGGATGTTTCAGGCCAAAGAGATCAGACATCAACCAGAGGTCGACGCGGCCTCGTTTGACGAAAGGAATGGCGTCTAGCTGAACCTCCTGGTCTTGCATATAGATATGGAATAAGCGATCTGTTGCCGGGTTAAAGCGATCTTCTATGGAAGCCAGGACCAGCGGAGAATGGGTAGAAAGAAGAATTTGAGCCCTGGCCCCTTCTTCCAGGATGGTGACAACATCCATCAACGCTGGTGTGATCGCTCTTTGCCAGAAAGGGTGCAGGTGGGCTTCCATTTCATCGATCAGAATGACGATATTGCGCCGTGGTTCTCGACGCAGTAACCTGGATGCCTCAACATGTTCGTTCCAGGCCCAAACGAGCACATAAGCGAGCGAAACAATTCTTTGTATACCAGCCGAGCAGAGAAGGATGGGAACGTCCCCATAGGCAAAATGGAGTGTTGGGATTTCTCGGACATCATCTACTGATAATCTGGTTGGAGACCCTGGAATGAGCGGATCTTCCGTAGGATGTGGAGCCAGTGCCTCCAAGGCTTTGCTGAATGTATGAAAGGGCGAGCGCCCTGGACGATCTTGCCATGTCACCCAATCCTGTATCAGTCCATTACAGATTACCCGCGTGCGTCCTTCTTGTTCGTCGCGTAGGCCGTCGAAAATGTCTTGTGGAGAAAGACAAATCAGGCGCTCCTCTATGCCGCTCCTGGCCGGATCCCAGATTGCTATAGATCCATCTGCCTGAGCAAAAATAACCAGATTCTGTGATAGATCACGTTTGCGCGGTACTTTCCAGCTCTGGGTTCCCCAATCATACACTGCCTTGTGAAGCCGGCGTTCCTGACCTTTTCCTGCAAGGCAAAATGCGATACTTGCCTCTTGTTTACCTGAGACGCGGCGCGGATACGCTGGATATTTTCTGGCCCAGGTTCCCGTCAGCGCCCACCAACTGCACTCCAGCAAGAAAGTTTTTCCCAGACCATTATCGCCAGTGATGAGATTCAGCCTTTGAGCAAGATCCCATTCGATTTCCCGAACAGGACCAACCTCCGTCAATTTTAACAAATCTAGCATGTTTTTCGTTCCTGTGATGAACCGGTGCCGCCACTCTTTATAAGAATAGTATCGCTTAATCATCTATTATGGCAACCATTTCTGCCGGTTTTGCTAGCTGTCTCTCATCTACAGCGAGACAAGGCAGATTTTGTATCCAGTGTCTTTCGATTCAGGTGAGTTGTGATATGGAAATTTGCTCCATGTAGGCGCGGAAGATTTGTTCGCCCTGGCGGCGCTGTTCTGCGGTGGGTGGGGTGTCTGGCTCTAGCAGGCGCTTGAGCGTTGTGACGACCACGGAGGCGATGCGTTCGTCGGAGAGACGCTGCTTTGGCGGCAGCAGTGGATTGATGAGCAGCGGTCCCCAGGAGGAGGTCAGAGTGGAAAGCGCCTGGTCCTGTACGTCGATATCGGTGCGAATCAGGCCGATCTCGCGCAGGCGTTGCAAAATGGCGATGTATCCTGCCAGTTGTGCCTCGGCGTTCGCGGCGTTGAATTCACGAATGAACAGACCGCCCAGAAAATCGGTGTCCTGGAGGATCAGCGCCCGCATGACCGGCGTTTCCAGCGTGGCCAGAATGGAATGTTTGACCAGGCCAATCAGGGTAATGCCCTCCGGGTCGCCCTCCATGCGTCTGGCGATCTCCTGCATGAGTTTGCCCTGCTCACGCTCGATAATGGCCATAAAGAGCTTTTCGCGGGTGGGCCAGTATAGATAGATGGTGCCTTTGGCAACTCCTGCCTCGCGCGCAATATCCTCCAGCGTGGTTTTGCGATATCCCCACTTCTGCAGCAGCTCGATGGCTGCGTCCAGAATGCGCTTCTCTCGCTCCTCCCGCTTTGACCTTTCCTTCCCTGCCGCCTTCTCGCCTGCGCGTTTTGCCAATGCTTCGCTCTCTTTCTATCTGTATGATGCCGCTTGCTCAATTTTTGACCAAAAAGAGTAATCTGGTCATTATTATGAAACGTGGACGAGAAAAAGTCAAGGCGTGCCGTTATGGCTCAATTTTTTATTTTGGAGCTGATGTCGTACAATGCCAGGAAAGAGCTGGTAAAATAGGCAGTAGACGCGAGGAATAACGTTTTTTAGCGGGAGAAGACTATGACAGAAACGACTGAGGCGACAGCGGCAAAGTCGCAGCATCCACATACAAACCGTTTGATTCATGAAACCAGTCCCTACTTGTTGCAGCATGCGCACAATCCGGTCAACTGGTACCCCTGGGGGGACGAGGCGTTGCGCAAGGCGAAGGACGAGGATAAGCCGATTCTGCTCAGTGTGGGCTATTCGGCCTGCCACTGGTGCCATGTGATGGAGCGCGAGTCCTTTGAAAACGAGCAAATTGCCCGGGTGATGAACCAGCATTTTGTCTCGATCAAGGTGGACCGCGAGGAGCGCCCGGACATTGATGGCATTTACATGCAGGCGGTGCAGGCCATTACGCACCAGGGCGGCTGGCCAATGACGGTGTTTTTGACGCCTGATGGGCGCCCCTTTTATGGTGGTACCTATTTTCCGCCTCAAGATCGTCACTATGGCCGGCAAACCTTGCCGGGTTTCCAGAGCATTCTCCAGTCCATTGCTCATCTCTACGCGCAGCAGCGCGAGGATGTGGAGGCGCAGGCGGACCAGCTGGCCACGTTTTTGCGCCAGAAAAGCGGCGCCCCTCTGCGCTCTCTGGGTGAACTGGCGGGGCTGGAGACCATTTCTCTGCATCTTTTGCACGAAGCGGGCGGTAAACTGGCTGAGGACTTTGATGCGGTCAACGGTGGCTTCGGTGGAGCGCCGAAGTTTCCCAACACGATGTCGCTGGAGTTTTTGCTGCGTCTGCACCTGCACCGCCAGCGTGGTGAACTGAGCGCCGCGCCGGATGTGGATGAGCTGGAGATGATTGAAAAATCGCTCAAGTCCATGGCGCACGGAGGTATCTACGATCAGCTCGGTGGCGGCTTTCACCGCTATTCGGTGGATGCGGAATGGCTGGTGCCCCATTTTGAGAAGATGCTTTACGATAATGCTCTGCTCAGCCGCGTCTACCTGCATACCTATCTGGTGACGCGTGAGCCGTTCTATAGCCGGGTGGCGACTCAGACGCTGGACTACGTGGTGCGCGAGATGACATCCCCGGAGGGCGGCTTTTATTCAACGCAGGATGCCGATAGCGAGGGCGAGGAGGGCAAGTTTTTCCTCTGGACGCCTGCCGAGATTGAAGCCCTCCTGCCGCCCAAAGAGGCGCAGCTTTTTATGCTCTACTATGATGTGAGTCAGCGCGGCAACTTTGAGGGCAAAAATATCCTGCATGTTGGGAAGAAGCTGGCAGCGCTGGCCGAAGGCGCGGAGGTCAGCGAGGAGGAGTTTAAGGAAATCCTGCGGCGTGGGCGCCTGGCGCTTTTCGCGGCGCGGGAGAAGCGCGTGAAGCCAGCGCGCGATGAGAAGGTGCTGACCTCCTGGAATGGTCTGATGCTGCGCAGTTTTGCCGAGGCCGCGCGCTATCTCCAGCGCGCCGATTATCTCCAGGTAGCGCAGCGCAATGCCGAATTTCTCCTGCGCGAACTGCTGAGCAATGGACGCGTTTTGCGCACATATAAGGATGGCCATGCTCATCTCAATGGCTACCTGGAGGACTACGTGTGCCTGGCCGATGGTCTGCTGGCGTTGTACGAGGCCGACCTGGACCCGCGCTGGTTTAACGAGGCGCGCCACCTGGTTGATCAGGCCATTGCGCTCTTTGCCGATGAGGAGAACGGCGGCTTTTTCGACACCGGCAGCGATCACGAGGATTTGCTGGCGCGTCCCAAGGATATAATGGACAATGCCACGCCAGCCGGGAATAGCGTGGCTGCCGAGGTGCTCCTGCGCCTGGCCGCCTGGACCGGTGACAGCGGCTATCGCCAGCGCGCGGACGATTATCTGCGCTCCCTGAGCGAATTGATGGGCAAATATCCTCAATCCTTCGGTTATCTGCTGGGGGCGCTGGATTTTGCGCTTTCCCCGGTGCGCGAAATCGCCATTATTGGCGATCCACAGCAGCCGGAGACGCGGAGCCTGCTGGCGGTGGTGAACAGTCGCTACCTGCCCAACAGTGTGCTGGCCAGCGAGTCGCCCGCGCACCCGGCGGCTGAGATCATTCCTCTGCTGGCAGAGCGACCGCTGAAAGATGGCCAGCCCAGCGCCTATGTGTGCCAGAACTTCGCCTGCCAGGCTCCTGTTACCCGGGGAGAGGAACTATTGCCCCTGTTATAACAGCGAGCTCAGAGCCAGCGCCAGTCTGCGCACACCTGCGCGCAACTGAGCCGGATCTGCTCCCGCGTAGGCCAGCATAATGCCGTCACCTCGGGCGGAGTGCTCGCTGGTCGCTGAGGCAGGTGCGATATCCAGGCCATGCTGCGCGGCCTGAGCAGCCACTTCCCGGCTGTTCAGGCCCGGCGGCAGCCAGGCAAGCAGGTGAATGCCCGCCTCTGGTATCGTGATATCCAGCCTCTCACCAAACTCTTCCTTGAGAGCGCTGATCAGCGCATTGCGCCGTTCCAGGTAGAGCGTGCGCATGCGGCGCAAATGGCGGGTAAAGTGGCCCTCGGCGATAAAGTCGGCCAGGGCCATCTGCTCCAGCAGCGGCGGGTGAACGTCGATAAAATGGCGTGCGGCGATCAGCCCCTTGATAAGCTCGACCGGTGCCACCAGGTAGCCCAGGCGCAGGGCTGGAAAAAGCACTTTACTAAAGGTGCCAATGTAGATCACTCGCCGGGCCTGATCGAGTCCCTGCAACGCCTCCAGAGGGCGCCCGCTGAAGCGAAACTCGCTATCGTAGTCATCCTCTAAAATCCAGGCCTCGGCCTCCCTGGCCCATTCCAGCAGCGCCAGGCGCCGACTCAGGCTCATAGTCACGCCTGTAGGAAACTGATGTGATGGCGTCACAGCGGCCAGGCGCGCGTCCGGGCGTAGCCGTAATCCAGCCGCCACATCCAGCCCTTCCTGGTCAACCGGCACCGGGATCAGGCTAGCTCCGGCGGCCAGCAGCGCGCCGCGTGCTCCTGGATAGCCGGGATCTTCAACCCAGGCAGCGTCCCCGGGATCAAGCAAAACGCGTGCCGCCAGATCCAGCGCCCCCTGAGAGCCAGCTGTGAGAATAATCTGCTCAGGCGAGCAAGAGACGCCACGGGTAATGCCAATGTGCCTGGCGATGGCCTCGCGCAGCGGCGCGTAACCGGCGGTTTGTTGATGGCGTGAAGCTGCTCGCAGCGACTGGCGGGCGTGTTTGGCCATCAGCCTGGCCCAGATCTCATAGGGAAAAGCCTCCATGTCCGGCTGACCCGCGCGAAAAATACTGGCCTCCTTCTCCGCCAGATTCGCGTACATCTCGCCCGCGTGGGGGGTATTGAGTAAAAGCTGGCCGCGCCGCGAAAGCAGACGTGGCGCCGCCTCGGTAGTCCGCGCTGTCTCAGACTTTTTGCCGGCGGACCGCTGCTCTGAGCGCACCTGTGCCACGCGCGTGCCATGTCCGACCCTGCTCTCAATGTAGCCTTCCAGCAGCAAAAGCTCATAGGCCAGGGCCGTTGTATTGCGCGAAACGCCCAGTTCGCTGGCCAGCGCCCGCGTCGAAGGCAGGCGTGCCCCTGCCTCCAGTTGTTGCTCCAGAATCTCAGTCCGCAGACGCTCATACAATTGCCTGTACAGGGGCATAGCCGCGTTCTGATCAAGGATAATTTTCGCTCTTTTAATGGGAGTCGCGCGTTTGGACATAGTTTCGTCTCCGCCTCCAGTCTGTCATCAAGATTAAATGGCCTTCTCAGTATAAGCAAAAATGGCTCTTTTAACAAGACCATTATCGTGATATGCTTCTCCCATAGCAAAGTAAAACAAAGAACAAAGTGTGCAATGCCGGGCCTGTATATATCAGTGCTTTGCCTTGCCACATATAAGCGCTGGATGTAAAAACAGCGACAGAGCCAGCTTAGAGAAGAGGAGTTATCGTTAATGGAAGCCAGAATGAACTATATTAAAGCCGCGCCAGGAGCCTACAAAGCCATGGATGGGTTGGAGAACTATCTTGCCGAATGCAGCATTGAGCCATCCCTGAGAGAACTGATCAGAATGCGCGCCTCGCAAATCAACGGCTGTGCTTACTGTCTTGACATGCACAGTCAGGACGCGCGGGCTCAGGGAGAGACCGAGCAGCGCCTCTACGCCCTGTCCGCCTGGCGTGAGACGCCCTTCTTCAGCGAACGCGAGCGAGCCGCCCTGCTCTGGGCCGAAAAAGTCACCCTCATCTCGCTCGACCACATGCCCGACGAAGTATATCAGCAGGTGCGCCCGCATTTCACCGACCGCGAACTGGTCGACCTCACCATGGTCATCATCACTATCAACGCCTGGAATCGCCTGGCCATCAGCTTCCGCTCTGTGCCAGGAACCTACAAGCCCGCCAGTCACGCGTAAGCCCTGAACGGGCCACAATCTTAGTAATTGAAAGCGCTCCGTAAACGCACCTGCGGAGCGCCTTCGTTTTTTTCAATGCATTTTCCTCCAGGCTCTGCGGCACATTTGCCATTACCTCCCTTTCTATAAAGAAAGTATTCTCATATGCTTTTGCGACAGGAAAGCGGACATTCATGCAGGTGAGTTCAGCGGTGTTGCCAGGCCTGTATAGTTCCGGTTTTCTATTGCTGAGTAAATATGCCGGGGACAGGCGGCGTATGTTATACTAAGCGCAAAGACAACGAAGCTCTATGTAGTGCCAATGGAGGTTACGCTATGGATTTTGCGTACTCGGAGAAAGTACAAACCCTCCTGCAACAGGTCCGCGATTTTATGGATCGCTT
>DASZXF010000434.1:0-2797 GCA_035546055.1 Ktedonobacteraceae bacterium | reverse complement strand
AGAGTTTCGTAAATCATGCCCTGGGAGCCATAGTTGGCCGTGGAAGAATAGGGGCTAAAGCCGTTGGTAAAATCGCCTTTGGGACTGGGGACCACGTTCAGCACGCCGCTGCTCGCGGATTTCGAGGGCGTTGACCCTCCTCCCTGGCCGCAGGCCGCCAGCAGCATCAGGCAGAGGGCCAGCAGGGAAAAAGCAACTGCCTTTGTTCGAGTCCTCGCCTTCCCAGGCGAGCAAGCAAGGGTTGGAGCCATTCAGGAAACCTCCTCGCAAATAATAGATCGCACATTGGTCTACAAACGGGATCATCGCTGAACCAAAAGATGCTCGCCATGCGGCATATGTCCTTCTCATCTGCCAGCGATCTCAACCTGAACAACCAGGTTCTGACAGCGAAAAAGATGCCATCACGACGCTCAGAAGCACCGATGCAAATACCTTTACGATATTTTACGAAATCGATTTAACTTCCATGAGACTAAATATACTGATTTTGCAAGAGGTTGTCAAGGCTGATTCACGGTTTTTCCATGCTTTTTTCGCGCATTCTGACAAAAAGACCCCAAAATAGGGGGTATTTCAGTCAAATTTATGCTATAATAAGTCGAAAGTTTCTGAAAAATACGGAGTGAATAGCTTGAATGGCCAAGAGGCATAAAACAGACACCCGCCCAACCATTGCTCAGATTGCGGAGATCGCCGGGGTTTCGGTGCCCACCGTTTCAAAGGTGCTGAATGGTCGGACTGATGTGGCGCTACAGACCCGCGAGCGTATTGAACGTGTGATCGCGGAGCACGGCTTTGTGCGCAACCGGGCGGCGCGGGCGCTGCGCAAAGGCAAGACAGGCCTGGTGGATCTGATTGTCCCACGCCTGGACGATGAGTATTTTTTGCCCATTTTAGAGGGGGTTTCTCAGGTCTTGAGCGAGGCCGGCGTGCGCCTGGTGTTGACAGCGACCCATTATCAGCCAGAGGAAGAGGTGCATTGGATTGATAGCGTGACCGACCATTCGACGGACGGTATTCTGCTGGTGCTGCCATCCGAGGAGGCGATTGAACATCTTGAGCGATCCGGTCTGCCCTTTGTGCTCATTCATAATCAAGGGGATCAGCTCAGCACGATCCCGTCGGTGAGAATTACCAGCTGGGAAGGCGGCTTTACGGCCACGCAACACCTGATTAAGCTCGGACACCGGCGGATTGCCTACATTGGTAAAACCGCCAGGGCCAGGGATGCCATTGAGCGCATCGCTGGTTATCGGGCGGCGCTGGATGCCGCTGGTCTGCCGCTCGATCCTCAGCTTGAATGCGCTGGCGATTTTACTGAGATCGATGGGTACAGCGCCGCAGAGGCGCTGCTGCAATTGCCGAATCCGCCCACGGCCATCTTCGCGGGCAATGATCGCCAGGCAGCAGGAGTCTATCGCGCCCTTCACGAGCGGGATATCTCGGTCCCGCAGGCCATCAGCGTGATCGGTTTTGATAACCTGCCTTATACCGAACTCATGAATCCGCCCCTGACGACGGTTCACGCGCCACGCCTGGAACTGGGACGCACCGCAGCCGCCATGCTCCTGCGCCTGATCAATGGGGAAACGCTGGAGATGACGCGTGTTGTTCTCCCGACAGAATTTGTCGAACGCCATTCCTGCCAGTCTCCTCGTCCTTGATCCTGTTTGTCCTGGAAAGACCTGAGCAATACCTGGAAGCGGACTGTGGATTGGCGGTGTTTAGCCTTTCCGCAGATCGGGAGCGGGCATACCTCGCAAGGCCAGGCGAACCTCGTTCCAGGCCAGATGGCCAGCCTCTTTTACCGGTAATGAACTGAAACCCAGTATGCGCACGAAGACACCACAGGCGTTGGGAAGTTCACTGACGCCTACCAGCGTGTCGGGATGAGCGGCCAGGCGGGTTCGCAGACGTTGTACCAGTTCGCGAGCAGCTATCTGCTGCGTCACGACATAGAGCGAACCCAGCACGTCATATTTCCCCAGTCTGCCCGGCGATTGCGGCGGCATTTGCTGAGGCGTCAAATGGATGCGGTCGGCGAAAAGCAAGCTTCCATCGGGCCTCCTTGCTTCCAGGTCGGCGTGATACAACGTGTACACATGGCGCTCGCCGTGGGCGACACGACCGGGCAGGAGAATCTCGCCGAGGATGAGCGTGGCCGTTGGTGCGATGGTGAGCGTGATACGCTGGTAGTAGCGGGAATCGCGAAAGGGAATCACGGGATCTGGCAGGTACTCGACAAAGGCGTGATCGTGCAGGTGCAGGGTGATACGCTGGGAGGCCAGATCTGCTTGCATGCGAAAAATTTTGCTCGCTGACTGGCTTGTGATATGCACCGCTGATCCGGCTTCGCAGACAAAGTTCTGGAAATAGCGGTCCCCCTGAACCATTCCATCGCCAAGCTGGATGGTGTACAAAAACACCTGTTCAGGGAAGCCGGGATCTGTGTAGATGGGTTGTAAGATGTAGAGCGGTCCCACGTGGGAGTGGTGAATAAGACGCGTCTTACCCGCAACGGGGGCGAACCTTACGTCCAGCTTTCCTACATTGCTGGATGTGAGGTTTGCCCTGAAACATTGATCAGGCACAGCCAGGAGCTTCTCCAGGTCGGCGGGAAGAGGCTCGCTGGAGTCCATGACGCCTTGAGCAACGCCCTGTGCTTTTTTCATCTCCAGGGTCATACCTGCGCCCTCTCAGCCACCTGGGCGATAAAATCGGCGACTTCCCGCACACCTTCGCCGGTCAGACAATTGGTGAAGACAAAGGGTCGGTTTTGACGAACCAGGCGCGC
>DASZXF010000433.1:0-1844 GCA_035546055.1 Ktedonobacteraceae bacterium | reverse complement strand
AGGAGGAACAGCCCAAGCACTCGTCTCATCGGAGTATTCTCCTGGGAAAAGTCTAGCAGAAACCGGTTCTGAGAAAGCCGGTGCAAAAATCTGCGACATCCTGAAAGGAGCGACAGGCGCCATAGCGAGGCTGGTTGCGGCCATCCTTCCGGCCGCGCACGATACACTGGTCGGATTGGCAAATCTGGCACATCGGTGGATCATCAGCAAACGCGTCGACCTGGTCTGGATCATCGGCAGTGTGGCGGCGGGTTACCTCTATCTCCTTCTCAACGTGGGGCTACGAGTTCCGATATCCCTGCTCTGGTGGTTCTGGTCGATTGGCCTGGACGGGACTCATATCTTCGGCACCGCCTCGCGCACCTTTTTCGACCGTGAGGCGCGGGAGCGCTTTCCCGCCCTCCTGTTCGGCAGCGCTGCCTTCTTCTTTGCCTTGGGACCGCTCCTGGTGCTGCTTGGCGGCAAAGGCTATCTCGCCCTGCTGGTCGGCGTTTGGGCCTACTACCACGTGATCCGGCAGCACTACGGTTTCATGGTGCTTTACAAAGTGAAAAACGCGGATCTGGGCCGTCTGGACCAGTTTCTGGACCGCGGGCTGATGGGCGTGATGCTGATCTTCCCTCCATTTCATCGATTTTTCATCCACCACCCGGAAGAGTTGGGGCTGCGCACGGCCTGGCCCCGCAGCGAACCGTTCCTCTGGGTGCTGGTTGGAGCAACCGCCCTGGTATACCTGGTGCGCCAGGCGATCCGCATCCGGCGGGGCGACGTGATCAATCTCCCGAAGTATTTGCTGCTCGCCGGAGTCTTTTCGTTGCACTGGCTGACGTTCGCCTGCATGAGTTGGCAGGCCGCCGTGCCCACCGTGACCATCGTGCACAATCTGCAATACCACGCCCTCATCTGGTTCCATAACCGTAACCGGTATCGGGCCGGCGATGCCGGAGAGCGCTACGGCAAGATTCCTCGTGCGGTGGCCCATAGTCTGGCCAGCTACTTCCTGCTGGGCCTCGTCTTCAGCGCGCTTTACCGCATTCCGGGCTACCAGTTGGGGCACGTCTCCGATCTGGCATTCGGCTTTTTCTGCGGCTTCGGACTGACGCATTACTATCTCGATAGCCGCATCTGGCGTGTCCGGCACGATCCTTCCCTCCGGCAGGCGCTGCAGTTGACGTAAGCTGAAAGATATGGAGACTTCGGGGCGGGATCCGTTCAGTACGACTCCGCCCATTGCGGCGCCTGTCCGATGGTGGCACGTCGCTCGCCCGGTCCGCCCCACTGTGCGTTACCTGATGGAGACCGAGGCGCACGTGTACGCGCTCGCGGTCTCGGCCAGCGTGCTGCTGTCTTTTTACCCGTTCCTCATCGTGATGCTCTCATTCTGCCGCAACGTCCTGCACTGGCCCGCGGCGGTTGAGGCTATCTATCTGGCTCTGAACGACTTCATGCCGGGCGCCCTGGGTGCATTCATCCGCCGCAACCTCAACCTGCCAGCTCGGGGAAGCCTGCAACTCACCTCGATGCTCCTGCTGCTGTTCACCGCCAACGGGGTATTCGAGCCGCTGGAGGTCGCGCTCAACCGCATCTGGGGCGTACGGGAGAATCGCAGCTATCTGAAAAACCAGATCGTGAGCCTGGGTATGATCTTCATGTGCGGCTGCCTGGCGCTGATCTCTCTTATGCTCTCCGCTCTCAATCAGCAGTGGATATCGGACTGGGCCGGTCCCTATCCCAAAGGCGCTCTCTGGTTCAACATTCTGGTTTTCAAGCTGGCTGCGCTGCCCATCTCAATCCTGTCGCTGTTCCTGATCTATTGGCTCCTGCCCAATCGCAAGATTCCTCCG
>DASZXF010000432.1:0-8953 GCA_035546055.1 Ktedonobacteraceae bacterium | reverse complement strand
GCGCGCTGGCGCGCGGCCTGGGCGCGCTGCTCGTCGATCTCTTCGGCCTGTTCCGCGACATCGGCCAGGACGGTGACGAGATCGTTGTAGACTTCCAGAAAGCCGCCGGAGATGAAGAGGGCTTCTTCCGCGTCACCGAGCTTGATGCGCATCTCGCCGGTTTGCAGCGAGGTGAGCAGCGCGGCATGGTGGGGGAGAATTCCCATCTCTCCATCGGCACCGGGGGCGATGACCATGCTGGCTTCGCCCCGGTAGATTTCTTTTTCGCCAGTGACTACCGCGACTTGCAATGTAGACATGGCTTATCCCTTCTGCTGATCCTGCTCGTAGGCCGCGACGACGCCTTCGATGGCTCCTTTAAGGAAGAAGTACGTCTCAGGGATGTGGTCATACTTGCCTTCGAGCAGTTCTTTGAAGCTGCGGATCGTATCTTTCAGTGACACATATTCGCCCTTAATACCGGTGAAGGCCTCGGCCACGGTGAAGGGCTGCGAGAAGAAACGCTCCAGCTTACGAGCACGCGCGACCAGCACTTTGTCGTCATCGGACAGTTCGTCAACACCCAGGATGGCAATGATGTCCTGCAACTCTTTGTAGCGCTGGAGGACGCGCTGCACACCACGCGCGATGGCATAGTGCTCCTCGCCAACGATGTTGGGATCGAGAATGCGGCTGGTCGAAGCCAGCGGATCGACGGCGGGATAGATGCCTTTCTCCGAGATGGAGCGCTCCAGCACGATTGTCGAGTCCAGGTGGGCGAAGGTCGTGGCCGGGGCCGGGTCGGTGTAGTCGTCGGCTGGCACGTAGACGGCCTGCATGGAAGTCACGGAGCCGCGCTTGGTCGAGGTGATGCGCTCTTGCAGGGCGCCCATTTCTTCGGCCAGGTTGGGCTGATAACCCACGGCGGACGGCATACGACCAAGCAGGGCCGAGACTTCGGCGCCGGCCTGAGTGAAGCGGAAGATGTTGTCGATGAACAACAGCACGTCTTTCCCTTCCTCGTCGCGGAAGTATTCGGCGATGGTCAGACCGCTCAGGGCCACGCGCAGACGGGAGCCGGGAGGCTCGTTCATCTGACCGAAGACCATGGCCAGGCGGTCGATAACCTGGGCTTCCTGCATTTCATGGTAGAGGTCGTTGCCTTCGCGGGTGCGCTCACCCACGCCGGCGAAAACGCTATAACCACCATGCCCTTTGGCGATGTTGTTGATCAGCTCCTGGATGATGACGGTCTTGCCCACGCCCGCGCCACCGAAGGCGCCGATCTTACCGCCCTTCATGAAGGGGCAGATCAGGTCGAAGACTTTAATGCCCGTCTCGAAAATCTCGATGTTGGCCGCCTGGTCCTCCAGGTCGGGCGCGGGACGGTGAATGGGCAGGCGCGGCGCGTCTACCACTTCTTCTTTGTTGTCCACGGCCTGGCCCAGGACGTTGAAGATGCGCCCCAGGGTGGCGGGACCAACCGGCACACTGATGGGGGCGCCGGTGTCAAGGGCGTCGGTGCCGCGCTGCAAGCCATCGGTTGGACCCATGGCGACGCAGCGCACCCAGTTATTGCCAAGGTGCTGCTCGACTTCCAGGGTCAGATCTTTCTCCGCCCCGGCAGGACGCACCAGCACCGCGTTATAAATTTCAGGCAGTTGATCCGGGGGAAATTCGATGTCTACCACGGCCCCCAGAACTTGCACGACTGTACCTCTCGTGCCTACTTTCGTTGCCATATATCGTCACTCTCCTGCTATGAGCAGCTCACGGGCTGCTCTTGCTTACCTAGCCAAGCGCCTCCGCGCCAGAGACCACTTCCAGAATCTGGGTGGTGATGCTGGCCTGGCGTGCTTTGTTATAGGTAAGATTGAGATCTTCCAGCAATTCTTTCGCGCTATCAGTCGCGTTTTTCATGGCTACCATCTGCGCCGACCATTGACTGGCCAGCGATTCGAGCATCCCCTGGTATACCTGGAGGTCTACATACCTGGGCAGCAGTGCCTCGAAAAGACTCTGCGGATCAGGCTCGTAGATGTACTCAACGTTCTTCTTCTCGTCAGTCTCGTCAACTGGCGGCTCAACCGGCAAGAGCTTGACCACGGTCGGCACCTGCGTGACGGTATTGACGAATTTCGCGTACACAAGGTACACCACATCCACTTCCCCTTTGATAAACGCGTCTACCGCTACCTGGGCAATCGCCGTGGCGTCTGTCAGGCCGGGCGTCGTGCCGTAGTTGGTGAACTCGGCGATCAGGTTGTAGGGACTGCGCACGACGAAATCGCGCCCTTTGCGCCCTACAGCGATGATATCGACATCGGCGGACCCTCCGCCCGTTTCCGCCAGCTCGCGCTGAACATCATGGATCGAATGCACGATGCGGCGGTTGATATTGCTGGGCAAGGCTCCGCATAGACCGCTGTCCGGCGTGATCAGCAGATAACCGATCTTGCGCACCGGACGCTCGGCCATCAGCGCGGCCCCGGCGCCGATATCAGCGCCGCCCGCGCGCGCGAGTCGCGAGACCATGCCGCGCAACTGTTCGGCGTAGGGACGCGCCTGCTGCACACGGTCCTGTGCGCGGCGCATCTTGCTGGTCGCGACCATCTGCATGGCTCTGGTGATCTGCCCGATGTTTTTGATCGAGCCGATGCGCCGCTTAATTTCACGAGTTGATGGCATAGATCAGCCTTCCTTTCTCCTTCCAGATGGCGCCAGCGGATCATTGACCCGCCTTACGGCCACCTGGATCAGAAGCTACGCAGTTAGACTGTCTGCTTGAACTCTTCAATAGCAGCGTTCAATCTTCCGAGCAGATCCTTCGACATCTTCTCTTTGCCGTTGACGGACTTGGCCACGATCTCTTCGCCAATCTCAGGATGCGTCGAGTCCATGAAACGATAGAACTTCGTCTCCCACTCGGCGACCTTCTCCAGCTCTACATCGTCCAGCGCGCCGGTGTTGGCGGCCTGGATGATCATGACCTGCTTCTCTACCGCTACCGGCTGGTACTGCGGCTGCTTCAGGATTTCCATCAGACGACGACCACGATCAATACGCTGCTTGGTCGCTTTGTCCAGGTCCGAAGAGAACTGAGCGAAGGCGGCCAGTTCGCGGAACTGGGCGAGGTCGAGCTTCAGGGTACCGGAGACCTGTTTCATGGCGGCGGTCTGCGCGGTACTGCCCACGCGCGACACCGAGAGGCCGGTGTTCATAGCGGGGCGCTGACCGGCGTTGAAGAGGTCGGTTTCCAGGAAGATCTGGCCATCGGTGATTGAGATAACGTTAGTCGGAATGTAGGCCGAAATGTCGTTGGCCTTGGTCTCGATGATCGGCAGAGCAGTCAGCGAGCCGCCGCCGTAATCCTTGCTAAGACGGGCCGCGCGCTCCAGCAGACGGGAGTGCAGGTAGAACACGTCACCAGGATACGCTTCGCGACCGGGAGGGCGGCGAATAATCAGCGAAATGTTGCGGTAAGCCTCGGCGTGCTTGGTCAGATCATCATAGATGATCAGCGCGTCACGGCCCGCTTCCATAAACTCTTCGCCGATGGCGCACCCGGCATAAGGGGCCAGGTACTTCAAGGGAGCCGGGTCGGAAGCGCCGGCGACTACGATTGTGGTGTACTCCATGGCGCCGCGCTCCTGCAAGATCGCAGCGGTACGCGCCACCGAAGAGTTCTTCTGGCCAATCGCGACATAGATGCAGAGCAGATTCTTGCCCTTCTGGTTCAGGATGGTATCGATTGCGATGGCCGTTTTGCCGGTCTGGCGGTCGCCAATGATCAGTTCGCGCTGACCGCGACCAATCGGAATAATGGCGTCGACAATTTTGATACCTGTCTGGACAGGAGTATTCACCGTCTGGCGGGTGATTACGCCGGGAGCGACACGCTCAACAGGGCGGCTCCTGTCCGTCACAATCGGGCCTTTTTCGTCCAGCGGCTCGCCCAGGGGGTTGACGATACGCCCGATCAGGGCATCGCCCACAGGAACCGAAACCACGCGCCCGGTTGTGCGCACCTCGTCATCTTCGCGGATCAGGGTATAATCACCCAGAACCGGGCAGGCCACCGACTCTTCTTCCAGGTTAAAGGCCATGCCCATGATGCCAGTGCGCGGGAACTCGACCAGTTCCAGGTATTTCACATTTTGCAGGCCATAGACGCGAGCGATACCGTCTTGCACTGCGATCACAGTGCCCACGCTCGCCGTAGAGGTCTCAGCGCCTCCAAAACCTGCGATGTTTTTTTCTATGATGGCACTGATTTCATCAGCCCAAGATGCCATCGTCGTCCTCCTGTTTATTACCCATCTCACCTTCGTCAATGGTTGCTTGAAGGGGGATGTCATAGGAAATTTTTTCTTACAAGTGCCGTGTTACTCTGTCTGTCTATCCTGCCTGCACTCCGTCTGCCACTCGCCGGGTGCGCCGCCGCAGGCGGCACAGGAGAAAGAGAGCATGGGGACACCCCCATACCCCGGCAAAGGACTGCCGCCCTCTGCACTCCCGCTCTGCTCACCTTCCAGGGCAACCTTCACAGATTACTAGTGAGGCGCTACCAGTTCATCCAGTTCATCGAGGTTCGACGTGGCCAGACCGTTGATCAGTTGCCGCTTGAGCACCTGCAAACGCTGCTGCACGCTACCATCGATCAATTGATCACCCACGCGAGCCACCACACCTCCCAGAATTGCCGGATCTACTCTCGTCTGCAAGAGGATAGTCTTGCCTGTTTGCTTTTCGAGCGCCGTTTTGACCAGGGCAAGCTGCTTCTCATCCATCGGCGCAGCGGTCGTCACTTCGGCGATGGCCTGGTTTTTGTAGTCGAACACCATCTGCTGCAATTCGCGCGCGATGTTCGGCATCACTTCGACCAGACCGCGCTGGACTACCAGCAGGGCAAGGTTGAGCGACATTGGCAGCACTCTGGTGCTCAGCGCTTCGCGCAGAGCCTTCTCTTTGCGTTGCAGGGCAACCTTGGGTTCGTTCAGGAGATAGGCCAGCGTGTGCTTTGAGAAAAGCTGACCAATGCCCTGCACGTCTTCGAGCGTGCGATCAAGCGTATTATGCTTGAGCGCGAGATCGAACATGGCCCCCGCGTAACGACGTGCTATCGCTCCCTTTAGCATTATCGCTCCTTTGCCTGGCTCACGAACTCTTCCACCAGGCGGCGGTTGTCTGAGCTATCAACGGACCTGCTAATGACCTTGCCGGCGGCGTTGATCGAAAGGTTGACCACCAGGCGGCTCAACTCGGCGCGAGCGCGAGCTGCCTCCTGCTGAATGCGCGCGACCTGCTGCTGCTCAAGCTGGGCAGCGCGGGCGCTGGCTTCTTCGAGAATACGCGCGGTTTCTTTCTCCGCCATTTTCTGTGCGTTGGCGATAATCTCCTGCTGCTGCTGACGCGCCTCGCGAATGATGCGCTCGGCGTTGGCAGTCGCTTCGGCCAGTTCGGTCCTGGCCCGCTCGGCATTCTCCACACCCTCCTGGATGATCTTGGTGCGCTTCTCCAGCGTCCTTTGAACCATCGGGAAAGCGAATTTTGCGAGAATGAGGAAGACGATGCCAAAACTGACGAACTGCGCGAGGAAACCCGGCCAGTTAATGCCCAGACCTCCCAGCAGATCACCGCCGCCACCACCAGCTTCAGCCAGAATAAATGAAAAGATCACCGGAAATGCCTCCTTTCCTCAGAGGGAAGTCCACCCGCAGGATGGTGCATAGAGATTGCTTGACGTTCTTCATTCTACACGGCCTTCAGTGCCAGCGACCGCCCAAAAACAAGCCCCTCTATGCCCACCGTCGGGGTGGCTTATGCCTTGCCGCTGAGAATGAAGGCGATAACCAGGGCGTAAATAGCGATAGCTTCAGCGAACGCCAGGCCGATGAACATGTTGGTACGAATGAGCGGCTCAGCCTCAGGATTGCGGCCAATGGCGTTGAACGCCGCGCCTGCCGCGATACCAATACCAATGCCAGGGCCAATAGCGCCAAGACCAATCGCCAGAGCTACACCGATCAGATTCATGATAAAACCTCCTCAGAAGGACCAACAGCAGAGCTGTTCAGATTAAAATTTTTATGCAATCGCCGGAAAGAGTATAGTCTTCCCTGTCGCGAGTAGCAATCACGTTAAAAAGGGTGAAAAAGGTTGCTTTTTAGTGAGTCGCGGCCAGTTTCTCGCGCGCTTCTGCATACTCGACCTCAGCCGCAGCATGTTCCTCTTCCTCGGCGTGGCCATGGCCGGTTGAGGCCATTTCCAGGAAGACCAGGGTCAGCAGGCCAAAGACCAGCGCCTGCACAAAGGCCACAAACAACTCCAAGGGAATGAAGACGATGTTGCCTATGCCCAGGGTGAGGAACCCGAAGACCGCGAGCACGGCGCTACCGGCGAAGATGTTGCCAAAGAGACGGAAGGCAAACGAGAGTAAACGCGAGATTTCCGTCACCAGTTCAACAATGCCCACGAAGAACTCAATAACGCCCGAAGGCTTGGTAAAAAGCGCCTTGAACTTGAAGTACTTGCCCAGATGTTCGCCAGATCCCAGGGTGACAAAACCGACGACCTGACAGACCACCACTACGATCAGAGCCATGGCAAAAGTCAGGTTCAGATCAGTCGTTGGCGGACGGAACCAGGGAATAATCGCCCCGGTGTCGTTGCCGGACAGGAAGTTGAACACCCACAGGACATGCGGATTGGCTATCGGTTCCGCGCTTCGGAGCGAGCCAATCGTGTCAATGCCTGGCAGCACATCCATCAGGTTGGCGAACAGGATGAAGATGAACAGGGTGGCAACCAGGGGGAAAAATTTCCGCCCTTTCTCTTTGCCAGAGACCCCCTCAACCAGATTCAGCAGACTCTCAACACCCCATTCCGCAAAGTTCTGGAAACCTCGTGGCACCAGATCCTGCCTTCGCCCGAGCAAAAACGCCAGGATAACCAGGATCAGGATGACAATCCAGGTGCAGAGAAGGGTATTTGTCACAGGGAAGTTCCCAATAGTGAAGAGTACATCTGGCTGGATAACTATTTCAGGAAGTTTCCAGAACACGCAGCATCCTCCAATGCATTGGTGCCCTGCCAGTCTGTTGTGCCGTTATAGATGGGACCGTCTATACTATCTAGCTCATAAGAATCGTTTAAATAAACGGTAAGCGCCATATATTCCTACAATCAGGCCTAGCAGCAGCCCGAGCAATAAATACAGAGATTTGTTATGGGTCACACCATCCAGGTACGTTCCCAGGTAGTAACCCAGAGCCAGGGGTATCGCGATTGTAAACCCGAGTGCGCTGAATTGTCCCAGCGACTCCCAAACAGAGGGCGGTGATTTCTTCTTATTCATCCAGGTGATCCCGTCTGCTTCTGTCTCTCGTTATTATACCAGTGAGATTATAGCACAGAGAATCAAAAATTTGCAAAGCTAAATGGGCTTTTTTCCAGGATATTTTCCCTCTCTTTTTACCCCTCTTTATTATCCCCTATCCCACAAAACCGGCGCGCAATACAGGGTATCGGAGTATCAGTTATCCGAATGTTCTCAACGCGACAAGAGCGCGCTTTTCCTCCCCTCATCCCATACGCAAGAAGCGGCATGGGCCGCCTCAGAAACATGCGGGAGGATTGATAACGGCGAGAACAGGGATTGGCCCGCCAGATGAGAATCAGGTGCTCATTTTTTATGGGACGACGGCGACTTCCATACCGTTGGAAGCCCAGTTGTAGAGCCATCGCATGGCCTTCAAGGGCAGTTCAACACAGCCATGAGAGCCGCTCTCTTCGCCATATTCGGGATCTTTGTGAGGGACGTTAGTGCCGGGTCCGAAGACGCTGCGCCAGGTGGCGTCGTGCAGATAAATGCCGCTGGCGGTGAGTTGCAGACCATAATTGACGTGAATGGGTGCGTAATAATAGGGAGAACTCGCCGGCCAGGGTGAGTAGAACATGGCGTTGGCAATGCGCCCGATAATATGATAGGTACCCTGCGGGGTGTACAGCGCAGGCATACCAGTAGTGACGAGAATGGTCATGGCCGGCTTGCCATTGTCATACGCGGTCAATTTTTGAGCATTAATACTGACGACGATCAATGGCCCATTTGTCTGCCAGGGCAGGGGTACAGGACTGAGAATGGAGTTCAGGTTGAACCGATCTGAACCCTTGCCAGTCGTGGCGGTAACTGTGGCGGCGGGCGTGGCGCCAGTTCTGGCGGGAATAACGATGGTGTATTCTGTCGGCCTGGCAGCGGGCGCGGCGGTGGCTGAAGACGCGATGTTAGAACCTCCACGGCTCTGATACAGCCAGAATCCACCGCCACTGAGCAGCAGCAGAGACAGGCAGCCGATGACCAGGGCCGCTGTCAAAACAGGCGATCTTTTGCGCTTTGCGGACGTTTTTACCCGCTTCGGCGGCTCCACGCCGTCGCTACGGACAAAGGTGGAGGGCGCGGACAGTACAGCCGGCGCGGCGCTCGCTTCCGGGATACTCTCCGGCTCCGGCCAGGGTGTCACTGGCAAAGCCGAAATGGGCGCAGCCGCTCCGGCCACTGGATTGGCGAAAGCGGTCACCGCGCTGACCGGCGCTTCTCCGCCAGACGAGAGAAGATACTGACTCACTCCCGGTAAGTTGTTGTTACTGCTACTGCTCGGTGGCTCAGCCAGACCTGCCTGCGACTCCGGGGAGCGCACCGGCGCGGAAAAAGCAGGCGGCTCCGCGCTTTGCAAGCCGCCTTCCGGCAAGACCGGTGGGAGCGCGGACCTCATGGGCAAACGCAAAAGAGGTGTGACCTTTTGCGCGCTATTTATCTCAAGCGTATCCTGCGTGACTATAGATTCATCCAGGCGCGACTCGTTCTCACTCGCCTGCCTGCTGGCAGAGGCAAATGTTTTGAATTGTCTTCCCATAAAAATGCGTCTTCTTGCTTTCTCCTGGAAACCCGGAGCTAATTTCTCCTCCCTGAATA
>DASZXF010000431.1:0-2713 GCA_035546055.1 Ktedonobacteraceae bacterium | reverse complement strand
AGAAGGTCTGCGCGTCCAGGTCGGTCACGATAAAGCCGTTGCCGGGCTGTGGCCAGGGACCATGCTCGTACCAGTATGGTCGCTCGAACTCCAGAAAGAGCTTGGAGATGGTGCCATAGCCAAGTTCCTCGATAGCCAGGCATTTCAGCGCATCAAAGCCAGCCTGTTGATAATCGACGTGGCGCAGCGTGCTGAAAGGCAGGGCGAGAATGACCTGTTCACAGGGCACCTCGACGAAGCCAGCGGCGGTGGCGAAAGTCAGCACGAGCGCGTGCTCTCCCGTGCGTTCCAGTCTGACCAGTTGATGATGCAGACGCAGACATTCCTCTGGCAGACTGCCAGCCATGGCCTGCGGCAGGCGTTCGTTGCCGCCGACGATTTTGCTACTGCGCCTCATTGGTCCTGACATGATCTGCCCGTCTGTCGCGTCCCGCCCGGCGAACATGTAGACCAGATTAAGCGCGCTCTGTTCATGCGTCGGCAGACCATAGAAGCCGGTGCAGGCGGTGTCCAGCAGACGCGCGAGCGGCGTGCTGTGCCCGCCTGCCACATAGCGCTCAATCCAATCGTAGATGCTGATCTGATCGAGCCTCAGCCCTTCCTGCGTGTAATGCGTCCAGGTGGTCGGAAAGCCAGCCTGCTGGAACTGCTGCTGCAGGACCGGCGCGCAGGCCAGGAAGTCCCTGGCCAGTTCGTCCTCTCCATAGTAGCGCCCGCCGAAATACAGCGTGGTCCGCTCCTCTGTGGGACGCTGGCCTGCCAGATCGATCAGCGGTAGACCGAAGCGCGCGACCAGTTCGAGGATGGTTTCGTGCTCGGTGTCGATAAACTCGCCGCACCACTCGCTGACCATGCCGTTGTCCCAGAAGTCCGCGTTGGAGTGTATGCGACCCCCGACCCGTCCAGACGCTTCGTAGACTGTACAGGCGAGATTGGCATCCTGCAAAGTGAGGGCCGCGTTGAGTCCCGCCATGCCGGCGCCAACGATAGCAATGCTGCTCATTCTTCTTCTCCTCTCCTGACCTGACATGCAGGATGCACCTCTGCTACGAGGCGTGGCGCTCAGCATCTTCCCGCTGAGAGGACTCAAGAGTGATATAGGTCACGGTGTCCCAGGCGTTATGAATGCCGATAAACAGGAAGATCAGCGCCACCGCGCCGATGGCGAAGAGGGCGGGCTGCGGAACAAAGGCCAGTCCAAAGCCCGCGATGGTCAGAATGCTATACGCGACAAATGGGAAGACCATATGCCACAGCAGATCCTCCAGCACCGGCTGATATTCTGTCTGGCGGCGCGCTCGCCGAATTACAATGGACGTATAGACAACGCCTCCCAGGCCGGTGCAGCCCGGCAGCAGGCAGGCCTCCCAGAGCGTCGGCCACGGCGCGCAAAGCGCAGCCGAGACGAGGATCGCGATGCCAAAATGCACCACTGTTGGCGTGCCAAAGGCCGCGATGGTATGATTCGACTTGCGCACACGGTTTCCCGCGATCAACATAATCACCACAAACATCAGACCGGTCAACGTCGCAGCGGCAGAGCCGATAATTGTATAAAAGCTTGTCCAGGTAGTCAGTGGTAATACCGCTGCCCCTTGCATGAGAAGCCCCTTTCCATAGAAAAATAGCAGCAACGGAAAAATGCCTGTTCTCCGTGTCATAGAGAAAAATGATGAAACACGCGCTCAAACAGAGCAAAATGCACGCTCAGCGTCCTGGCTGCCAGGCGCAACAACGACCATCCCTTCAAAAAAATAGCCTTCTTATAGTATCACATCCATAGTTCATGCCCACAGGTAAGATGGCTCGCCAGGGTGAGAAGGAAATAGTCCTGGCGAGCTGCATACTGCTGTGAGGTCAAAGAGAAGAGAGCCGGCGGCGTCTGCGGGGCTTGCCATCTGGAACGTTTCTCATCTTCGCTGCGTGCTTGAAGCGGGAGAAGGCTAGAAAGACGAGAGAAATTGTACCATGTCTACGCAATCGCAGACAGAAAAGCGCTTTTCCCGACTTCCTGCTGCCCCTGCGCGCGCAGAATCAGGCCACGCAGCTCCTCTCCACAGAACGCCTGGAGCGAGCCATCGGGGTGGTCTATCGTCCGCAAAGCGAGCGCATCAGCCACTACTTTAGCGCGAACCTGCCCGCGCAGTTCGACCTGGTGCTCCATTTCGACCAGACTCATGCCGTCGAGCCGCTGGACAACAGGGAGCGCTGGGAGCGAGGCGAGGTGCCCGAAACCTATCCCACCGCGCTCTAGCGCAACGTGGAAAGAGGCAGAGCAGAGCCAGGCGAGCAAAAGGGACATGGAAAGTCCCGCCAGCGCCCTGTTTCAGCGCGCCAGCGCGCGGGGAGAGGTCGCGCCTGGCGCTTTTTCGCTCGTCGGCGTGTCAGGAAAACGGAGCCAGAAGAGCTTCCTCTATGCCGGTTGTTCTCCTCGCGTAGCAGGCTGGCGCAATTTCCTTTCTATAGGTTATGGTTGGAGATCGAGCACCGCTTTGCCGGTTTCCAGATTGACCGGCACCGAAGCCTGCATATGCGCGATCAGCCATTTGCCGTTGATCTTCTGGAAGCAAGCGGTCCAGCGCAGCCAGTTGCCGACCCTCTGTCCATTCTTCGCGGTTCCACTCAGCCGGTTGAAGCTGTGAGCAAAGGCCACGTCATCGCCCACCGTAATGGACAGATCGCGAACTTCATAATCAATCGGACCCGGAAACGC
>DASZXF010000430.1:0-5020 GCA_035546055.1 Ktedonobacteraceae bacterium | reverse complement strand
CGCGTGTCTTGTTTTCAAAAAACAGCTGGAAGGTGCAACTCCTGGTCGCAGGCGCTGTTTACGTCCTCAGCCCTCTCGGTTTCTGAGTCTTGCACATTGATCCATTGTTACTGCGACTCAGCCTGCTTTTCCTGGCTTTTGGCGTGCAGGGGCACCCTGGTAACGCATCCTCGGAAGAGTCGCGTGAAGACCGGTAGGCGTTCAGGTTGCTTCGGCGCCCCCTGTGATGCATGCGAGGGGAGAAAGCCAGTCCACCTTATCTATAATCTCAGCTCATCCGTTTTGGGAAACCAGGGGAAGAAGGCCGAGACACGCCGCTGATATGCTTCATAGGTGGGATGCCCGGCGCGCAGATGGCGCTCCATCATAGGCACGCTGACACCCAGAAAGAGCAGCAACATAGCCACAGGTCCGACAATGACCCACCAGAAGGCGGGAAAGGCCAGCGGGACAAACAGGTAGAGCCCCCACCAGAAGAGAACTTCGCCAAAATAGTTGGGGTGGCGCGAGACGGACCAGAGACCCGGCGGCACGATTTGCGCAGCGGCATGGGAAGTACGCCGAAAACGGCGCATCTGTCGATCCGCTGTGCTTTCAATCAGGATAGCGCCCAGCGTGACCAGGACGGCGAGTAGATCGAGCCAGGTGAGCGAGTTCCCTCGATCACTCAGGACGGGCCAGAGGGCGAGACTGCCCAGAAAAACCAGCACGGTTGGCATGAGATGGATACCCAGAAACGAGACTGGCCAGTACCAGATGCCCGTCTGGCGCTGGATGTCGCGATAGCGCCAGTCTTCATGCGCTAATCCGCGCCACTGCCAAGCCCAGTTGCCGGTCAGGCGCACTGCCCAGAGGCAGAGCAGCACAAAAATCAGCACATGGCGCGGATTAGCAAAGCCATCCGAAGCAGGTCTCGTCAGCCAGTAAAGCGCGATTGGCACCGGCGCTACACTCCAGTATGGATCGTACATGCTGGAATTACGCGTAATCACGCTAAAGATGAAAATCACGATGGTCGCGGCCAGATCAGCCAGTCCCACGACGACCAGAGGTGGGGCAGTGCTCTGCCAGATGCCCATCCCAACCGCCGCCAGCCCCGCCAGCACATACGCGACACCAATCACCAGCCAGGCCCGAACCAGGCTCCTGCTTATTTCTGTGCTTGCTTGCATACAGTGCTCCTGATGATGTTTTACAATTGCCGATGAGGCTGCTTCGCCCGCTCCTCCCTGCCTACAATTCGATCTCCGCCACCGATTCACGAATCCAGGTGGGGCGATACGGGAAGCGCTCGACCTGCTCGCGGGTGGTCACGCCGGTCAGAACCAGGATCGTGCGCAGACCACTCTCCAGGCCGGAAATCATGTCGGTATCCATGCGATCACCAATCATGACCGAACTCTCGGAATGAGCGCCGAGTTTGCGCAGCGCTGTGCGCATCATCAGCGGATTCGGTTTGCCAATGTAATACGGCTGCACTCCGGTGGCCGCGCTGATCAGAGCCGCGACCGCGCCAGTCGCGGGCACGATCCCACCTTCACCCGGACCCATTACGTCGGGATTGGTGGCGATAAAGCGCGCGCCGGCATTGACAAAGCGAATCGCTCGTGTGATGCGTTCAAAGCTGTACGTGGTTGTCTCGCCCAGGACAACATAGTCCGGTTCCTGATCGGTCAGAACATACTCTATCTCATGCAGGGCCGTGGTCAGGCCCGCTTCTCCGATGACGTAGGCGCTGCCGCCCGGCTTTTGCATTTGCAAAAATTGCGCCGTGGCCAGCGCGGAGGTGAAAATCGCCTCCACCGGTATATCCAACCCCATGTAAGCCAGCCGCTTTTGCAGATCACGCGGCGTATATTGCGAGTTATTCGTCAGGATTAAAAAGGGAATGCCTTTATCCCGCAAACGTTGAATAAAATCCGCTGCCCCTGGAATCAGGGTGTTCCCACGTAAAATGACCCCATCCATGTCCGTGAGATAGTTTTTGATCTCGTCCATTTCTCCCTCAATGATAAAGAGTGTTGCTCATCAATAAACAGATCTGCGCTCATTATATCATCGGAGCGGGAGCGATGAACCAGCGCGAACTCCAGCGCATTCGGTCATCTTTATATCTACCTACATACATGATACTCCGGGCAACAAGCTCTGCTTGAAAAAGCGGCTGATGACGCCGGGCCTGCGCTCCAGAAGCGGCGGCGCGACCATACAAGCAGACTTGAAAGGCCATGTTAGAATGGAGGAGCCTGGTACTCGATTCAGGCGCGAATTTTGTTGAAAGGGCGTTGGCCCTGGAGGTCTTATGGACAAGTCTCTTTCCCACCTGTATCTGGCTGTGAGGTACGCACGATGAAATATCATATTCGACAGCGCGCCTGGACTTTGCGCGAGGAGTTTATTGTGCGCGACCAGGGCGGCGATCCGGCATTTAAGATTAAAAGCAGATTTTTCCACATTGGCGACCACCTGATTATGCGCGAGCATGATACACGAGCCAAGGTGGCACGTATCAAGCAGAAACTCTTCCACATCAAGCCGCATTATGCGATTTACCGCGATGGCACGTACTGGGCGGGCCTGCATGAGAAGCTGTTCCATATAAGCGATGAGCGCTTTAAAATCAAGCTGAAGAATGGTGAGGTCTATCACATTGAAGGCGATGTCCTGAACTGGGATTATACCGTGACCAATGAACGCGGCGATCTGCTGGCCGCTATCGGTCAGCGCGCGTCCCTGCTGCACGATTACTACGGTGTGGATATCGCGCAGGGCGTGGATGTGCCTTTTATGATCGCGCTGGCGATTACCATTGAAAAGATCCGCGAACATCAGATTGCCAGCGAATAACGCTGCGGCTATTTCAGGAAACGGGAGAGCGCTATCAGATCGATTGGGCTCTCCCGTTTCTTTTTAGAGCCAGGAGACAGGCGAAACTGCTTTCCTGGAGGGCTTGCTACGAGCAGACGCGCCTGGCAAAACGCGCTTTTTCGTAGCATAAGCCCTTCAGTATGCCAGTTACATCAGGGTGGGCACCGGTCCCATATGGCGAGACCACATTTCGCGCGCCAGGGCCGCAGGGTCGGCCTCAATCGCATAGCGGGCGAAATGCTGGCAAACGCGCTCGATGTCGCGGGCAAAGAGCGAGTAGACATCCGAGTTGTGATAGGGATCGGCGGCCTGCGCGAAATCGATCAGAATGACTTTGCCCTCCCAGTAGAGCACATTGTATTCCGAGAGGTCGCCGTGAATGCGTCCGTGGGTCAGCGCAAGTTCAATGTTGCGTAAGATACACGCGAAATGCTCTTGCGCTTCCTCCGGTTCCAGAATAACATCGCCCAGGCGGGGAGCTGGATGCTCGGCCTCGCCAATGTATTCCATCAGGACGGCGTTGCCCACCTGGGCGTATGGCCGGGGGACATCGGCGCCATGAGCATACATCAAGCGCTGGGTTTGATATTCGTAGTCGATCCAGGCGGTTACCTGGGCGGCGCGCCCGCGTTCGGTTTTGCGCGTGGCCGCGCTGCCCCGCCGGCTGTTGCCATGCTCGGCCTGTCCCTGCTCGTCGCGCTGTACCCGGCTAAAGCGATATACCGCGTCATTGCGCAGGCTGCGGAACATACGCGGGCGGTAAATTTTCGCCGCCAGATATTCCGCGCCCGTCGAGGGATGGGCCGCGCAACAGTAAACAGTGGCCTCTTTGCCGCTGTGCGCCTCATGCAGAACATCAACAATTAACTGCTGATCGTAGAGCGGCGTCAACGATGAGAGCAGCCAGGGCGCATCTCGCCGCGAAGCCAGAAAGGCGGGATTAAAGGTCGACTGCGGTTTGGTCTCCTCGCTTTCATCATATCCCTGTGTTTTCAGCCAGCGCTGCACCGCCGTGCTACTCTCATAGCTGGCTTTCTTCTGCGGTCTATTGCGCGGGACGTGCCGACCAGTCCTGGCCAGGGCTTTCTCGCGCTGCGTAGCTTTCATACGCACAAAGGTGACTGGTGATTCATCAAGATCTTGCTCAAAATCCGGTTCGAAATGGTGCTTCAAGAGAATGCTCCTTAACATGCACGCCGGCATGTAGTAGATATCTTTACAATCTGCTGCTGTTTATGAGCCGGAACACGCCAAAAAGAGCAGCAAAAAGGCTCGCGACAGCACAAAAAGGTGAGAAAAAGCGTTCAACAACGCGAAAAGCATGGAGTCTCCGAGGCGGAGCAAGAAGCGGGCTGATTGAGCCGCTACATGAAAAGCGCCTGCCAGGCAGGGGGAGCAAACGGGTGAGGAAAGAACACAGACACTCAGTCTGCGTTAAAAGCATGTCTGGCGGCAAAGCCAGTTATCATGATAAAAGAAAAACCGGACTCAGTTCCTCAGTTTGCGATCCCATGCCCTGTGGAGACAGGGAACAAGACAATCGCCATAGTTTAGCACCTCCACAAGTAAGATTTGATACAGTGAGTATATCATGCCCGACCAAAAGGCCGCAAGAGGCAAACGCTGATTTCTTCATCAAACAATTGACAAAAAGAAATAAATTGAGCATGATTGATACATCACCACAACGGTTTCCTGGCGAGAAACATCGTCTGTTTAGCTCAAGGAGGAGGCTGTTTCATGAGGGCACTGATCCGTACCCTGATCTACATCTTTTTGTTGATTCTCTTAGGTGCTGGTATTCGTCTCATGTATTACGGTCTGGAAACAGTTGTGGGGGCAGCGCCTCACTCTGATTGGGTTAATGTACTCTGGCTCTTCGTAGGAATACTCTTCTTTATCAGCGGCATCATTGCCGGCGTTCTGTTCCTGAGCCCACGAGCGCGCTCCTGACGCCCGGTTTATGAACCATGGCCACGTGTCATCCCTGATGTTCGCCTTGCGTTCCGCCGTCAGGGATGACACATAAGCAGAAAGACGAGCGATTTTTGAGGTCGCCTTCTGTTTTTCGCTTGCTGCTCTATACTGTAAGAAAAGCGGGAAGCGTAAAGGCTTCTCACATTGATAAAGTGCCATTTTTTTGGTTAAGGCT
>DASZXF010000429.1:0-5763 GCA_035546055.1 Ktedonobacteraceae bacterium | reverse complement strand
AGAGGCGGTTGAGCAGGCCACGCGCTGTTTGCAATGCCAGTTGAATATTATGATCGATCCCTCGATCTGCATTCTCTGCTCCGGCTGCGTCGATATCTGTCCCTACGACTGCATCAGTATGGAGGGTCTTTCGCGCGTGGTCAAGGGCGATCCCCTGCACCGGGGCACCGAAAGCTGGCAGGGCGGAGCCGATATGATTATCGACGAGGAAAAGTGCATTCGCTGCGGCCTCTGCATTGTACGCTGTCCCACCGACGCCATTTCGATGGTGCAATTCCAGGTGGCCAGCCCCAACAACCGCTGGACCGTCTCGAAAATTCCCATGCTCAACGTGTGAACAGAGGTAGCGCGGCAGAAGACACCCACGCAGGCAACAGGCCCGGACAGCAGCGCCTCTGTCCGGGCAGGCCCACCAGCCGGAAGAAAAGACGCGATGGCGAATACCACGGCGCAAAAGAATATGCTGTAGCGGCTGCCAGCTATGATACGCACCTGCTGGCTGCCCGCCTGCCTCCTACTCTGCACTCACACAATCCTCCTTTTTGCTGTCTGAGATAGTAATGCGTCAGTCAGGCCAAAAAGAGGAAAGCAAGCAAGCTTTTTCCATGTGGATCAGCTTGCTCTGCCCTGGCTCTGCGGGCCGTCTCAACGAATTTTCAGGCCTGCAAAAATTGCTCTGGCGCGGGGAGAAGTACGAGTCCGATTATTGCCACAAATGTACGCCAGCCAGCCGGTGTACGCCGCAGGCAAAGCTTCGGCGTGCGTCGGAGACCTGCGGATTTCTCTGGTGGGCTGGCAGGTCTTTCGTTGATGCACAACAAACGCGGCTACGAGGCCGGTTCAGGGGGTGGGCTGGCCTTGCGGGGCAGACGCAGACCCAGGCTGCGGTGAATTTCGACGAAGCGGAGGATGTCCTCGCGGTTCAGTACGCCGATCAGGTGTCCATCCTGCACAACAGGTAACTGGTTAATGCCCTGGGCCACCATGACCGAGAGCACCTGATGCAACGGCTGCGCGGGCGAGAGGGCGTGTAGCTTCTCAAGCGGCACCATGGCCTGTCCAACGAAGGTCTGCGACCAGGATTCCTGGGGAATGTGGCGAATATCGCTCAGGGTAATCAGACCCACGAACTGATCCAGTTGGGTCACAAAGGCGCTGCGCCAGCCATAGGGCAGGAAGTATTCGTAAACCAGGCGATGCAACGAGATATTTGAGGGCACAGTGACTGGCTGGCGGTTCATGACATCGCCGACCGTGGTACCCGCGAAAAGGGTTTCAAACTGCATCTGCCGATTGGCCGCCTGCGAACCGCTGAGGAGGAACCAGCCGATGAAGCCCAGCCAGAGACCGCTGAGCAGGCTCCCGCTGAAGATGATCCAGATGCCCAGGAGGATGAGCAGATAGGCCACCACCTGTCCCACTATGGTAGCTACGCGCGTGGCCATTTGCAGATTCTTGCTGATTCCCCAGACGATAGAGCGCAGTACGCGTCCACCATCCAGCGGAAAACCGGGCAGCAGATTGAAGATGCCGAGCAAGACATTCGAGATGGCCAGGTAGCCCAGAATGGCCGCCAGGGGCGAGGTGTTTTTGCCCACAGCCAGCAAGAGCAGGTACGCAATACCGCCGAGCACCAGGCTGGTCAGCGGTCCCACAAAGGCCATCTGAAACTCAACGCCCGGTCGCTTTGGCTCCTGCTCGATATTGGAGACACCGCCAAAAATGAACAGTATGATGCTCCTCACTGGCAAACCGCGCGCACGAGCCACCAGCGAATGGGATAGCTCATGCAACAACACAGAGACAAAAAGCAAAAGAGCGGCCAGAATGCTCACCAGCCAGTAGGTAGACGCCGACCAGCCGGGATACAGTTGCGCGAACCAGCCAGTCGCCAGGGACCAGCTCAGCAGCACCAGGATAATCAGCCAGCTAACATGCACATAGAGATTGATGCCAGCAATGGAGCCGATACGCAGTGAACCAGGCATATGAGTATTTCTCCCTATTTCACAGGCTACACCATTTTCCTCCTAACAGGATCACGAAACGAAACGCTCCCACGCTTCATGTCTGCGGCTTCTCAAGACAGGCAAGCCGCAGAATAGCTGTGTCACACTGCCAGGAGGTGATTCGTGAATTGAATGGTCGGGATCACAGGCAATAGCAGCCCGGCTCATGCATGAGAAGAGGAAAGGAGCAAGCGCGTGCAAGGTACAACGGAGAATAAATGCCAGAATCTTCATCGGCTGCGCAGACGCATTGTTGAGGAATTGAGCATTTTAAAAGGTAATTTGCAGGAAACCCAGCTGGAGGGCTTTGATAATCCCATCGAGACCGCGACTATCATCAGAAGCCTTCAGGAGACGCTTCACCACGTTGACGCGCAGCTGGAAAAGTGTCCGCCTGAAGACTAGCCGGCGCTGGCTAAAATTCAATCACGCCGCGAATAATCTTGCCGGCGATCATATCGGCGTAGGCTTCGTTGATCTGGTCGAGGGTATAGGTTCGTGTGACCAGTTCATCCAGTTTGAGCTTACCCGTCTCGTACATTTTGAGCATCGTCGGGATGTCGTTGCGCGGACGAGCATCGCCGTAGAGCACGCCCATCACCGTTTTCTGGCTCAAGACCAGGTTGAGCGGTGGAATCGGCAGGGAAAGCTGGGTGGCAGGAGCCAGACCGACGATGACCAGCACACCATTTTTGGCGATGGCCTTGTAGGCCTGCGAGGTCGTTTCTGACAGGGCGATGGCATCGAAGGCGTAGTCCACGCCCGCGCCCTCGGTGATCTCGCGAATCTGCTTCACAGGATCGCCGGCCCGTGAATTAATGGTATGGGTCGCCCCCAGTTCCAGCGCCTTCTCCAGCTTGAAATCGTGAATATCGACCGCGATAATCGTGCGAGCGCCAGCCAGAGCCGCGCCCTGCACAATATTGGTACCCACGCCGCCGACGCCTACCACAGCCACCGTGCTTCCCGGAGCCACGCGTGCGCGATGAATGGCCGATCCCACGCCGGTCAGCACGCCGCAGCCAACCAGCACCGCCCGGTTGAGGGGATAATGGTGAGGAACAGGCACCAGCGAAATATCAGGCACGACCGTGTGCTCGCTAAAAGTCGAGACAAAGCAAAACTGTCCGACGTTCGTACCGGCCTGGTTGCGCATACGGTAGGTGCCATCTAACAGAGCGCCTGGCACGGGGGCACTACTGCGGTCACAGAGATTGGCATGTCCCGCTGTGCAGGCCGGGCAGACTCCACACGAAGGCATAAAGCTCAGGACCACGTGATCCCCTACGTTGTAATTTGTCACACCGGGGCCAACCGCCTCGATGATGCCCGCGCCTTCGTGTCCCAGGGCCATCGGCAAATAAGAGGGCAGTTCGCCCGTCACTACATGGTAATCCGAATGGCAGACCCCTGCGGCCACCATGCGCACCTGAACCTCATGCACACCCGGCGGATCAAGCTCCACCTCCTCCACGCGAATAGGCTCTCCCGGAGCGTATTGAACAGCAGCTCTGGTTTTCATGCTCACATTTTCTCCTTCGTTGGCTAAAAGAGCGCTACAGAGGGGTAACAATGCTCTTGTTACGATCAAGCATAGCACGACAATTACAACAGGCGCAAGGATGTTAATGCTCTTTCACCAAATCATCTGAAAATGAAAATCACCGCCGCTATCACTCGAATTACGTGTATTACTGTAGCAGACCGCTATCTATCTGGTGATATTTTTGTGTATTACAAGCAACTTTCTTATTCTCCATCAATTTATTAAACAGGATCAACTGCTCTTGCCTCGTCATTTTCCCCGGTTCGGTGATACAATACTAACGAAGAGCTACCAGGCACCGAGGCGGGCGCCTGGGAGGATTCTGTCTGACCAGCAGGTAGTCAGCTAGAAGAGGGTTTCTCTATGGAAGAACTTCCGTTGCCTGGCGCGGTTCAGAGCGCGTTGTCAGAGGTGCTACAGATTGGCTCAAAGGTGCAGCCGTTTAGCGCGGAGAGCGTCAACAAGGCTCCACGCATTCGGGACGCCCGGGTGGTCAAGAGCGTCTGCCCGTATTGCGCGGTCGGGTGTGGCCTGAATGTCTATGTCAAAGATGGTCAGGTGCTCGATATCGAGGGCAATCCCGATAGTCCGATCAGCCATGGCACGCTCTGCCCCAAGGGTTCGGCTACGTTTCAGTACACGGTCAATGCCAGCCGCCTGACCAGCGTGCTCTATCGCGCTCCCTATAGTACGGCCTGGCAGCAGGTTTCCCTGGATTGGGCCATGGAGCAAATCGCGCAGCGCGTCAAGCAGACCCGCGACGAAACTTTTGTCACCCATCTGCCCGATGGACGCGAGGTCAATCACACCCTGGGCATTGCCTCGCTGGGCGGCGCGACCCTGGATGTCGAAGAGAATTATCTGATTAAGAAACTCTTTAACGGCGGCCTGGGCATCGTCTCTATCGAGAATCAGGCCCGGATATGACACAGCTCCACTGTGCCCGGTCTGGGCACTTCGTTTGGACGCGGCGGAGCCACGACCTTTCCGCAGGATCTGGTCAATAGCGACGCTATCTTAATCATGGGCAGCAATATGGCCGAGGCTCATCCGGTGGGCTTCGCCAATGTGGTCAAAGCGAAAGAACGCGGGGCGCTGGTCATGCACGTTGATCCGCATTTTTCGCGCACGTCGGCCCTGGCCAATCTGTTCATTCCCACCCGCGCGGGCAGCGATATTGTCTTCCTGGGCGCGTTAATTCGCTATGTGCTGGAAAACAAGCTCTATTTCCACGATTATGTGCTGGCCTACACCAATGCCGCGACCCTGGTCAGCGAGGATTTCCGCGATACCGAAGACCTGGATGGTCTGTTCTCCGGCTACGATCCAGCCAGCGAGAGCTATCCCGATCAGCAGAGCTGGGACTATCAGCGCGATCAGGACGGTCAGCCGATGGTGGATCTGACCCTCCAGCATCCACGCTGCGTCTTTCAGGTGCTCAGGCGTCATTTCGCGCGCTATACGCCTGAGATGGTCGAGCAGGTCTGTGGCGTTCCCCGCGAGGAATGGCTGAAGGTCGCGCAAACCCTGGCCGCCAATTCGGGCCGCGAGCGCACCTCGGCTATCTGCTACGCGGTCGGCTGGACTCAACAGAGCAAGGGGGTACAGATTATTCGCGCGGCCTCGATTCTGCAAATGCTGCTGGGTAACATGGGACGACCCGGTGGCGGGATTATGGCCCTGCGCGGCCACGCCTCGATTCAGGGTTCGACCGACGTGCCCACGCTCTATGATCTGCTCAGCGGCTATATGCCTCAGCCGGCTGCCATGCTGCAAACAAATGCCCCGGAGCAGCAATCATCGACCCGGGCCACGGAAGGCGTTCAGCCAAAGGCCCGCATGGGAGCCTCGCAACAGACTCTGGACGAATACATTCAGGCCAATGGCTCGCAGACCGGCTGGTGGGTCAATCTGCCTACCTATATGCGCAGCTTCCTGCAAGCCTGGTATGGACCCGCCGCCGATGCCGAGAAGGGCGCGCTGGCCTATCGCTGGATTCCTAAGATTACCGGCGATCACTCCCACCTCGTCACCAGCTACGCCATGCTCGATGGCAAGGTCAAAGGTTACTTCCTCCTGGGTCAGAATCCAGCTGCCGGCAGCACCAACGCCAGGATGCAGCGCCAGGCTCTTGAGCAACTCGACTGGATGGTGGTGCGCGACCTCTACGAAGTGGAGTCCGCCGCCTTCTGGCACAAGGGACCGGAA
>DASZXF010000428.1:0-2247 GCA_035546055.1 Ktedonobacteraceae bacterium | reverse complement strand
GCCTGTTGGCTCTCAGCAAACGACGACGACCATCGATGGGACCAGCTGGAATCTCTGGGAAGGCAATGCTGGCTGGAATGTGCATTCGTTTGTGCGCACCTCCAACACGTCTTCGGCGAGCCTGAACCTGGCCGACTTTTTCAACTATCTCATCACGGCGCGCGGTCTGAGCAGTTCCAAATACCTCATCAGCGTAGAGGCTGGCACAGAGGTCTTCACCGGCGCGGGCACGCTGAATACGACGGCCTATTCGGTGACTATCGGTGGAAGCAATCCGCCGACGCCGACCCCCACTCGCGGTTCGACTCCGACGGCGACCCCGACGCGGCAGCCTACGGCGACTTCTACGCCGATTTCGCAGGGAGGTCCGTGTAGCGTCCATTACACGGTGACGAATCAGTGGCCCGGCGGCTTTGGCGCGAACATCATTATCACCAATACGGGCACGACTACCATCTCTGGCTGGTCGCTGAAATTTAGCTTTGCCAACGGACAAACCATCACGCAGCTCTGGAACGGCAGCTATACGCAGTCGGGAGGCTCGGTGACCATCACCAACCTTTCCTATAACGGCTCGCTCGCGCCGGGAGCGACGGCCAATCCAGGCTTTAATGGCTCGTGGAATGGCAGTAACTCCAATCCGACCTCGTTTACCCTCAACGGCGCGGCCTGTAGCGTCGTTTAATCCCGGTCGGAGGTTCTCGCCAGTTCATCGATAGCCGGCCAGCGATCTCGCATGTCTGTGAGATCGCTGGTTATTTTGCTCTCTTCATCAGTTGTTCCGGGGGAGCGCCTCTGGATGCTTCCGACTGGCGCTCCACGCAAAGGGGGAGCGTAAACCAGAAGGTCGCGCCCTGACCGGGGATGCTGGCGATGCCGGTCTGTCCTCCATGCAGCCGGATGAGTTCCTGGCAAATGTAGAGGCCCAGGCCGCCGGTACAACTGGCGAAGCTCTGCACGCGGCGAAAGCGCTCCCAGAGCGTGCGCTGCTCCTCCAATGAGATGCCGGGACCGGTATCTTTGACCCAGACCCGCGCTGTCTCGTTTCCCAGGGCGACGCCCACTGTCACCGGCTGCTGTTCCTGGGAGTGGCGCAGCGCGTTTTCGACGTAATTGGTGATGACCTGACCGATGCGCACTTCATCAGCCATGACGGGCACTGTCGCAACCTCCGGCAGATCAAGGTGCAGCGGGTGGGATTGGGCAAGGATCTGCACATCATCCACCGCGTTACGCACCAGGCAGATGAGGTCGCGGGGTTCCTGCGTGACATGCAGCCAGCCTGCCCGCAGGGCGTTGGCCTCCAGCAGATCGTTGACCAGGCGACATTCCGCGTTGGCCTGGCGCAACGCTCGCTCGTTCCAGGTGACCAGATGATCAAACGCGGTGCGTTCCCGTTCCGAAACCAGCACGGCGCTTCTGTCCTGGAAGTGGCGGAGAAAACGCTGCGCCAGTTGCAGATTGCCTTTCAGAGAGGTTAAAGGGGTGCGCAGTTCATGACTCGCCAGAGCGATAAACTCGTCCTTCCTGCGCTCTAATTCGGCGCACGTCTCCTCCACCTGTTTTTGCATGGTGATATCCCAGATCACGCCGACCAGCCTGGTGGCATTGCCCTGCCTGTCATAAAAGTAGCTGCCTTTGTCGGCCAGCCAGTGCAGGCTGCCATCGGGCCAGATGATGCGATATTCGATACTATATGGCGTTTTATGATGATGACTTTCGTCGAGTAAGGTCTGAATACGTCCACGGTCGTCGGGATGGACAAGAGCAAGAAACAGTTCATATTTTGCTTCCGCTTCCTGGGGAACGCCCAGGAGAGCTTTACATTCTGGACTCCAGACCTGCTGGTGTTGCAGCAGATCCCAATACCATACCCCGAGACCTGCCGCTTTCATCGCAAGCTGATAGTGAGCTTCGCTGAAGTGCTGAGTGTTGCTTTCGCTGCTCATGTTGGCACCACCTCACAAAAAATCTCAAGCAGACCTGGAGAAGCCTTCTCGTTCTTAATACGCCGGCTAACATGAAAGCGACTCACGAAGAAGCACGCTGTATCGCCTGCTGACACCCTCCCGCGTTACCGGGAAAGGGCCAGGACTTCTTGAGCCTCCTGTACAACCCGCTCGACGGTCAGGCCGCGCAGGCAGGGAGTGCCGATGGGACATTAGCTGAGAAAGCAGGGACGACAGGGGAGATGTAGCGATAAGGCCCGCTGACGCACGGCGTCAATGGCCGCCCAGTCCTCCACCT
>DASZXF010000427.1:0-1558 GCA_035546055.1 Ktedonobacteraceae bacterium | reverse complement strand
GGCAGATTGGGGCTGGATGCGCTCTGAGGCAAGAGCATACGGCGGAAAAAGAACCAGCCAATGCCCAACCCCAGCAACAGGACCAGAAAGACGCCGCCCACAATCAACACCACCCGCGATCCTCCGGCGTTGCTGCTGCCTCCCTGACTGCCAGCAGGCGTAGATGTCGAAGGCGTAGACCCCGTGGCGGGTACATCTGCCGTCGCGGTACTGCTCGCCTCAGGTGTCTGCGTCTCATCCACCGTCGGGGTTACTGTTGGCGTGCAGGTCGCATCCGCGCTGAACGTGGTCAGATCGTCGGCCAGCATGGCTCCCATCTGAGGCTCGCCAGCGCTGAATAGAACGGCACCGCCACCAGTACCGGTAGAAACTGTGCCGCCACCTGCGTCCGGCGTAGCCGTAGATGTATCTGTTGGCGAGGGTGAGGGTAGAACAACAGTTGGCGTGGTCGGGACTGCGGTTGGCGTAGTGCCTTTGGTCGGCGTGGGAGTTGGCGTTTTCTGCCGACGCGGAGTCGGCGTCGGTGTGACGCCGCCGCCGGTGGTGCTGGTAGAGCCACTGGCCGGGGTAGAGGTCGCGGCGCATGTGCTCGTGGTATCGGCATAGGATCTGGTGCTGACCATCATCACGCTCCCCGCCGAGCAAAGCAGGACCGCCAGGATCAGAACACCCACCATAGCGCGCGCAGGCGTGAGGCGTGCCCGCCATCCTTGCGCTCCTGGACGCCGCCAGGAAACTGGATCAGGCTGGTCACTCTGGCCTGGATCAATGGGATTCTTCCTCATACAAAAAACTCCTCGACAGGCCCGCCTGCACCTCCTCCTCCGCTTCCCCTTGAGCCTCGTTCTTGTCTGTAATTGGTCCTACTATATACCCGCGCGCGCATCAGGAGATAGCAGAACAGGAAAAATGGGCCATGCGCCCGCGTTCTGAACCTTGCTTCCTGACCTCACTGACCCCACCTGTCCTCACACCAGACCGCTCTCTCACGCACAGGTGTCCCACCACACTATGCATGACCGGGCACGCTTGGGAGACGTGCTCAGCGGCTTACCGGGCTTCTATTTCTTCATTGACCGGCGGCCTGGGAGTAGCAAACAGGCTGACCTGAGCCTCGCGCATGGCCTCAACCAGTCCCGGATCAAAGGGTACTGCAACTGCCTTCTTGACCACAGATGGCGGAACCACCACCTGCGGAGCTGTGTTTCCCGGCAACGGCATATATTCCATGCCTGGATTCCCCATAGGAGAATTCCCTCCGGGATACATAGCACCCGGCCAGGGCGTGATGGTACCTGCCCCTGAACCTCCTGGCCCTGAGATCCCTGCTCCCGAAATTCCTGCGCCCGAGATCCCCGGTCCTGAAACTGGCCCCCTCGTCATCATACTGGCAGCTTCCGGCCAGAGCAGCGGACCGGAGACGGGATCGCTCAGCCCGGCCAGACGGCGCTGCTTGCGCACAAAGAACACGCCGGCGCCCAGGGACAACAAAATGATGAGCGTCCCACCGAGGGCTATCGAGACAAACAGCCCGGTTTTGCTGGCCTGCCCGCTATCC
>DASZXF010000426.1:0-1596 GCA_035546055.1 Ktedonobacteraceae bacterium | reverse complement strand
GTCCGTGTGCGATAATTCATGGTGCGCATTCTGTTTTACGTTTCCCCCTTGACAATACGGCATGCTATCGGTTAAGCTCCTTAGCAAAAGTGCTTTGAGAGCGATCCCAAAAGCTATTGTACACCATCTTTTTTTCAAAGTAAATGCTTAACCATAGAGCAAACGTAAAGGGGCAGAAATGTCACAACTGACGATTGAGGATATTGCCCGGTTAGCAGGGGTTTCTCGTTCAACAGTTTCACGAGTCATTAATGGACAGCCAAGTGTACGTCCGGCGGTACGAGATCGTGTCCAGGCCGTCATTGCCGAGCACAGATATACGCCGCAGGCAGCGGCGCGTCAACTGGTGACGCAGCGCACACATACTATCGGTTTAATTCTGCCCGACAGCGCCTCTCAGATGTTTGGCAATCCGATTTTTGCCCAGATGGGCCAGGGGGTGAGCCAGGTCTGTGCGCAAAAAGGCTATATCTCAATGCAATTTATGGGCCAGCGCGACATGGAGGAGCAAACCCTCTACAACCTGCTGCGCTCGCGGCCTTTCGACGGCGTGGTGTTGATTAGCGGTGAATATGAAGACCCGCGTCCCGGCTTTTTGCGCAACGCTGGCATACCCTACGTGCGCATCGGGCGCGATCCCAATCACGATGATTTGAAGTATGTCGATATCGATAATGTCGCGGCTGTGCGCGCCGCCGTGGAACACCTGGTGAAACTGGGGCATCGCCGTATCGCGATGATCAAGGGAGTCGCCAGGGATACCTGTTCGGCAGACCGTTACGAGGGCTATCGGCAGGCGTTGTACGAGGCAGGTATTCCCCTGGATGAGCAACTGGTGGGCGATGGAGATTGGACCGCTGCCTGTGGCTACACTTTCACGCAGCAATTTTTGCAACTGGACTCGCCGCCTACGGCCCTTTTCTCCTCGAATGATATGATGGCCGCCGGTGTGGTGAGGGCCGCTCACGAGCGAGGCTTACAGGTACCCGACGACCTGGCCCTCGTCGGCTTCGACGACCTGGACCAGACCACCATGATCTTTCCAGAATTGACCACCGTCAGGCAGCCCTGCGTAGAAATGGGTATGCGCGCCGCCGAGATTCTCATCGATCAACTGGAACATGAAAATGAGGAGCCCGAACACGTGATTCTGCCTACCACCCTGGTCATTCGCGCCTCCTGCGGCTTCACCCGCAGCGCAGCCGCTTCCTAGAAAAGCGGGAGTGCCGAGGGCGGCAGCCCTCTGCCGGGAAAGGCTATTCCCATCAGCCCGGGCGAGAGAAAAGCGGGAGCGCAGAAAGCAGCAGCCCAGGCAAGAGGAAAGCAGGAGTGCAGAGGGCGACGGCCCTTCTGCGGGGCATTCCCATCGGCCTTTGCGTGGGAGAAAAGCGGAGCCGGGGCGGCAGCCCTCTGCCGGGAAAGGCTATTCCTATCAGCCCGGGTGAGAGAAAGGCGGGAGCGCAGAAAGCGGCAGCCCTTCTGCTGCGTGAGAGAAAGGCGGGAGCGCAGAAAGCAGCAGCCCTTCTGCTGCGTGAGAGAAAAGCAGGAGTGCAGAGGGCGGCAGCCCTCTGCCGGGGCGCGAGGTGTCCCTATGCA
>DASZXF010000425.1:0-1871 GCA_035546055.1 Ktedonobacteraceae bacterium | reverse complement strand
ACGACAGCTCTATTCACGTGTAAATTGCGCTTCTACTACATTCCATGTGCGTCTTGAAGAGTGCGAAAGGAATCGGCACATGCCATGGCAAAACACGCAAGGCAACAAGAACGAGCAAGATCATCCACAGCCTTTTTTTCTCTCAAAACGTTTTATGACTCGCCTGCATGCGCTGGCGTTGACGCTGGCGACAGAGATGCATGGACTGGAGGACTCTTTCCGGCAGCGCTATGCCTCATTGCTTCTATATCGATTGTTATTTATGCATTTTCTCCAGCGCCTGGGTCTGCTGGCGGGGGATACGCGCTATCTTCAACGGCGCCTGGAGCATGGCGGTTTTTATCGCGGCTTTCTGCGTCCGCTTTTTCGCGAGGGGCGTTTTCCCGATCTCGCCCGGTTGCCTCTGAGCCAGCTCTTTAGCAGTCGCGAGATTGAGGATGCGCACCCTGCCATCGAGATAGCGGACGAGCCTTTTCGCCAGTTGCTGGAACTGTTTGACGAGTACCTGACTCTGGAAGGCAGAAGGACGCGCGGCGCGCAGGCGGCGTTGATGGCCGAGTTGCTGGGCGAGGTGTGCGAGCAGCATGAGCATTCCAGGGAGACGGGGACGTACTATACTCCGCGCGTGGTGACGAGCTATATTGTGCGCAATACGCTGCCGCTGGCGCTGGTGACGCGTACACGCGCGCTCTGTCCCGCTCCCGGTCTGCTGGAAGAGTTGATCTGGCAAACGCTGGTCAGTGAGCCGTTGCGTTATATCTACCCGGCAACCCTCCAGGGATACGCGGAGCCGCTGCCGCCCGAGATCGCGGCGGGTCTGACGGATGTAACCCGGCGCGCGAGTTGGCAGCAGGGCGCTCCTCCGACCTATGCTCATCCTGGCGAAAGCTGGCGCGAGGTGCTGCGGCGGCGCGCCCGCGTGGATGAGATTCTGAACTGGACACGCCAGGAGACGCCGGTGCCGCTTGAGCGGCTGGTTACCTGGAATATAAATATGCCTGCCCTGCTGCTGCATACCCTGCGCACCTGCCAGCGGGCCGAGGTATTGAGCGCCTGCTACGAGAGTGTGCGCCAGTTGAGTGTGCTCGATCCAACCTGCGGCACCGGAGCCTTCCTCTGCGCGGCTATTCCATTCTTGCAAGACCTCTACACGGTCTGCCTGGCCCGTATGGAGGCCTGGTGCGCCGATCCCGGCAGCGAGCACCCGCTGACGCTCGCACAGCGCGGAAAATTCGCGGCCTGGCTGGCCGAGGCCGGACCGTCCAGCGAACGCGCCAGCCAGATTCTGCAATGGATTATCGCCCATAATCTCTACGGCGTTGATCTGCATGAAGAGGCCGTGGAGGTCTGTCGGCTGCGGCTCTATCTGAAGCTGCTGGCGGCCTCGCCAACGGGTCAGCCGCCGGCGCTGGCGCAGACCTTCGCCGCGCATCTTCACGTGGGAAACAGTCTGCTCGGTTCGCTCGACCGCGCCCCCTGCCGCGAGCAGGGTCCGTCCGCCGCTGTCCATATGGCGGCCCGCCCGTCCCGCTATCAGCAGGCGCTGCACTGGGGGCGAGTCTTTCCTGTGCCGCTGGCGCGGGGCGGCTTCGATGTAGTGATCGGCAATCCGCCGTATATCGAATATGAGCGCGTCCGCCCGCTCTATCAGGTGGAAGGCTACGCCACCCTGGAAACGGGCAATCTCTACGCGCTGACCATGGAGCGTGCCCTGCATCTGCTGGCTCCCGGCGGACGCTTCGGCATGATCGTGCCCGCGTCGGCCACCTGCACACAGGGGTACCGCACCCTGCAAAAGCTGCTGCTGGCTCAACAGGAATTGCACGTAGCCTCGTTCAGTGACCAGCGCGGACATCTCTTCGCCCTGTCCC
>DASZXF010000424.1:0-9624 GCA_035546055.1 Ktedonobacteraceae bacterium | reverse complement strand
ATTTAAAGGAAGGGTCCGCTGTGCGGGTCACGGTGACGAACGCCAATAATACATACACGGCGGTGAGCATTACGGTAAGCCAGGGGAACACGACCGGCACGGGAACGGGCGGCTTTGGCGGTTTCCCCGGCGGCTTCGGATTCCGGGGCACGCCTGGTACCAGGGGTACACCCGGCACCAGGGGCAACGGCAACCCCTGCTTCGCCAATCGTGGCCGGGGCACGCCGGGCGCCGGTTCTGGCAACGGCGGCGGCACGTTTCGGGGTCTGAACGGAACGGTGAGCCAGCTTCACGGCGATATCCTGACGATTGCCGATAGCTCTGGCGGCTCCTATACCGTGACGCTGACGGCGCAGACGCAGATTATTACGACGAAAAGCGCGACAGCCGCCGCTCTGAAAGTCGGAGAACCGCTGACTGTCGTTGGGAAGCCCGGCAGCCAGGGCGCCGTCACCGCCAGCAGCATCGCGATTCTGCTCACCCTGCCCAGGCGCGGACCAGCCGCCACGCCAACGGCATCATGACTTGAAAAATGGCAAAAAGCGAACCGCTTATGGGCTTGAACACATAAAAGGAATATCTCTATGTCTGAAATACCCGATATATCTGAGGCGGAGACGATCCCGGCGGTGGTCGCGGTTCCGCCTGGAAATGGCGCGCAGATGGCCGAGGCTCGCACAATCCCGGCGGCGTTTTCGTCCGCTACTGACGACCCGGAGGCGCCGATGGATTTTGGACCGCTGATCGATGAGGAGGACGACGGCGGGATTACGCCCATGCCGCCGCTCAGACGAACGCGCAGACGGCGTTCCCGCTGGCTGATGGCGGGCATCATCCTTCTGTTGCTTGTGCTGCTCGGCGGTGGGGCGCTGGTCTTCTTCCGCTCCTCTCAGGCCACGCCGGTACAATACACGCAGGCGGCGGCGACAGTGGGCAACCTGGCGGTGACGGTTTCCGGCTCAGGACCAATCACGCCTAACGCAGTCTATAATCTGAACTTCTCCGCCTCGGCCCCGATCTCCGCTATTTACGTCAAGGTAGGGGATCGCGTGACGCAGGGACAGAAGCTGGCTCAGCTTGATTCCACCACGTTGCAGGATAGCGTCAACCAGGCACAGGCCAGCCTCAATTCGGCCAGAACCTCGCTGGCTCAGGCGGAAACAAACCTGAACAATGTCAAGAACCAGCAGTCCACCACACTCAGCATCGCTAAATTGAATGAGCAGAAGGCTCTGGCCGCCTGCGTACCTCCGACCAGTTCCACGCCGGGCGCGGGTACGCCTACGCCAGATGCGCAGGCCACGGCTACAGCGGAGTCGACCTGTGAGCAACTGGCCCGCCAGCAGTATGCGCAGGCGCAGCAGCAGGCCAACGCCGCCATTTCCAACGCCACCAACCAGGTCACGTCGGCTCAGCAACAGGTGACTAATGCTCAAACCTCACTGAACACGGCCAAAGATAATCTGAAAAACGCGACTCTGCTGGCGCCGCACGATGGCCTGATCGAAGCGGTCAATGGCCTGGTCGGCGAGGCGGTCAACGGCGGCAACTCGTCCGCGAACAGCAATGGAACGAGCAGTTCTTCCGCTTTTATCGTGCTGATCGATGATAGCTCGTTGAGCATCCAGGCTTCGGTCAGCGAGGCTGATATCGCGAGTATTCAGGTCAACCAGCCAGCGACCTTTACGGTGGCTGCGTATCCCTCGAAGACCTTCCGGGCCAGTGTGGCCAGCGTCGACACTATGGGCACGACCAGCTCAAGCGTCGTCACGTACACGGTTGACCTGGCGGTTGATATGCAGAGCGTGAACGGCGCCAATATCTATTCCGGGATGACCGCGACGGCGAGCATTACCACCGCCGAGCGCATCGGCACGCTGCTGGTGCCGTCTGCCGCGCTGACCTTTTCCACGACGGCCCTGACCAATGGCGAGATTACCCGCAGTCAACTCGGTTCACTGGTCAGCGGCGGTGGGACGACGGGCACAGGCGGAGGAAGTCGGGGCATTGTGATTGAATTAAAGGCCGGAAAACTGGTACCGGTGCTGGTGACGACGGGTCTGACCAACGGCCAGGAGACGGAAATTCTCTCAGGTCTGCGCGAAGGCGACGAGGTGGTGGTTGGCCAGACAGGCGGAAGCACCTCATCCTCTTCATCATCAAACGGGAGCGGGAGTAATGGAGGTAGTGGACGCTTCAACGGCGGTGGCGGCTTTGGCGGCGGTACCGGTGGCTTCGGCGGTGGTTCCAAGGGCGGCAGTTCCAAAGGCGGCAATTAAAGGGAGGCGACAGGTGGAACGTTCTGAAAAGCATGAGGCCAGTGGTGGCAGCGGCGGCGAGGCTCTCAAGCCGCTGCCGCTGACGCCCCCTGCGGGAGATATGACACAGCCTCCTATCCTGATTGACGCGAGACACGAGGCGCTCAGGCCGCGCCCGGTGGCGCATCCGGTCATTCGGATAGAGAAGCTCAGTAAGTATTACTACATGGGACGCAATGTCGTGCAGGCCTTGCACGGAGTGAGCCTGGAAGTGGGACGCGGGGACTTTGTGGCGATTATGGGTCCATCGGGATCTGGCAAATCTACCCTGATGAATCTGATCGGCTGCCTGGACCGTCCAACTGCCGGTACATATTTGCTGGATGGCGTGCCAGTCAGCGAGATGAGCACGAACGAACTGGCGGATATTCGCAATCAGAAGATTGGTTTTATCTTCCAGGGCTTCAATCTGCTGGCCCGCATGAGCGCGCTGGAAAATGTCGAGCTGCCCATGGTCTACGCAGGCATCGCGAAGGACGAGCGGCGCGCGCGCGCCCTGCAAGCGCTGGCCATGGTGGGTCTTGGCCAGCGCGCGGACCACCGGCCCGCCGAACTCTCCGGGGGTCAGCAGCAGCGGGTGGCGGTCGCGCGGGCGCTGGCCTCGCGTCCCTCGCTCATCCTGGCCGACGAGCCGACCGGCAACCTGGACAGCAAGACGGGCCTGGAAGTCATGATGATCCTGCAACGACTGAATGAGCGCGGCATCACCATCGTGCTTGTCACCCACGATCCCGCCATCGCCGACTACTGCGGGCGGCAGGTCAAGTTTCGCGATGGACGTATTATCGAAGATGTGCTCAATCCCACGCCGGTCAGCGCGCAGACCTTGCTGGCCGCGCAGAACAGCCAGGCGGCCAGAAAACGAGGACAGCCATGAAACCAACCGCATCCAGGGTTCCGGCCCGCCCTTCCGCTCAGGCCGAGCTTATTACGCGTCCGCCCCGGCCCCTGGCACGCGCGACGACACGGCCAAAGTATCGCCGCCTGCGCGGCGCGGCCAGCCTCTATAGCAACTGCGTGAGCGCGCTCAAATCGCTGCGGGCCAACAAAATGCGCTCGCTGCTGACCTCGCTGGGCATCATTATCGGCGTCGGGGCAGTGATCGTCATGATTTCCATCAGCGAAGCCAGCGCGGCCTCGATCAACAGTCGTCTCTCCGGCCTCAATCCCAGCGAACTGGTTATTCGTTCCGGCAGCACTGGCGGCTTCGGCGGCGGCGCGGTACGCGGAGGAGCAGGCTCGCTGCAAACGCTGACCCAGGCTGACGCCGACGCGCTGGCCAGTCTGCCTCACGTCGCGGCGGTCAGCCCGGTTCTCAACGTCAGCGGGCAGGTCGTTTTTCAAAACCAGAACTGGTCCACACAAACGCAGGGCGTCTATCCATCCTATCAGCAGATTGGGAGCTGGGAGATGCAGGAGGGCAATTTCTTTGCCTCCAACAGCGGGGCTTACGCGGTGATTGGTCAGACCGTCGTCAGCAACCTCTTCACGCCGCTGGGCGTTGACCCGCTGGGGCAGACCATTCGCATTGGCCGCGTTTCCTTCACCGTGGTAGGCGTGCTGGCGTCCAAAGGTGGTTCCAGCTTTGGCAACGCCGACGACGTAATCTTTGTGCCTTTCACCACCGCGCAACAGGAGCTTTCCGGCAAAAGCTCCGTCAACTCGATTGATATCACCGCCGACAGCACGTCGAGCGTCAGCAGCGTTCAGAGCGAGGTTCAGCAAATGCTGGAACAGCGCCACCACATCAGCAGTTCATCCAACGATGACTTCACCATCCAGAATCAATCGCAGATTTTGCAAACGGTGCAGGCCACCAACCAGACCCTGACCGTGTTGCTGGTCGGTGTGGCCTCAATTTCCCTGGTGGTCGGCGGCATTGGTATTATGAATATCATGCTCGTCTCCGTCACCGAACGCACGCGTGAAATCGGCATTCGCATGGCCATTGGAGCGCGTCCCAGCGATGTCATGACGCAGTTTCTCATCGAAGCCATTATGCTCAGCACGCTCGGCGGCCTGGTCGGTATCCTGCTCGGCGCTGGCGGCGGCCTGGCCTACTCCTTCTTCACCGGTTCGGCCTTCGCACTCTCGCCCGTCGCCGTCCTGCTCGCCTTCGGTTTTGCCGGCGCCGTGGGCATCATCTTCGGCTTTTATCCCGCCCGCCGCGCCGCCCGCCTCGATCCCATCGTCGCCCTGCGCACGGAATAACTGATACAGATAACGCGGCTTAACACTTCCTGCTTGTCGAAGCACGCCGGGCAGACGATCAGGGATGCGAGAGAAAGGCGCGCACGAGATCGAAGGCGCGGGTGAGCTGGTGGGCGTCGATCCAGATGAGGCTCTGATCTTTGCGAAACCATGTGAGCTGGCGGCGGGTGAAGTCATGGATGGCAAATTTGAGGCGCTGCACCATCTCGGCTTCGTCGGGGAACTCGCCGCGCAGCCAGCGGCTCACGAAGCGATATTCCAGGCCGAAGGAGTCCAGCCGTTCATGGCTGATTCCCCGGGCCAGCAGCCCGCGCACTTCCGCGACCATGCCCTGCGCCATGCGCTCATCTACGCGCTGGTCGATGCGGGCGTAAAGCTCCGGGCGCGGCCAGTCGATGGCGAGTTTCAGACAGTTGTAGAGCGGCGCGGCCTGTCCGCGTTGTTCCGAGAAAGGCCGGCCCGTCACCAGGCAGACCTCTAAAGCGCGAATGACGCGGCGCGGATTCTGGCGGTCGATGCTGGCTGCGCTGGCGGGATCAAGCCGCTCCAGTTCAGCCAGCAGATCCGGCAGAGTGCGCGCCTCCAGGCGGGCGCGCAGTTCCTCCTGGGGTTCGACAGGCGGAATGTCCAGGCGCTCAACCACAGCCTGAATGTAATGAGGGGAGCCGCCGACCAGGAAAGGCTGACGACCACGCGCCAGAATATCCGCGATAGCCGCTTCGGCGTCCCGCTGAAAACGCGCCACCGTATACAGCTCATGCGGATCAGCCACGTCCAGCAGATAATGCGGCACCAGGGCGCGCTCCTCCGCCGTCACCTTGGCCGCGCCGATATCCAGGCCGCGATAGACCTGGCGCGAGTCTGCTGAGACAATCTCGCCCTGAAATTCCCGCGCCAGCGCGATGCCCAGCGCGCTTTTCCCCGAAGCAGTCGGTCCTGCCACCACTACCAGTCTGGCCAGCTCTTGCATATGTCTTTCTTTCACCCTCAACCTATCCCCTCATCACGGGTGCGGCTTTTGTTTAAGCAGGCGATCAACGCGCAGAACCAGCAACGCGCCCACGCCGATGCCAAGCAGAACACCGAAGGGGGTAAAGCAGCCGATGCCCAGGTTGGTGGTCAGCGCAAAGCCCAGAGCTCCTCCCAGCAGCATCGCCAGGGCGATCATCAGCCAGCGCAGACGGCGCATACCCCAGAGTGCTCCGTTAATCAGACCGTTGCTCACACGAGGCTGCGCGCCGATGGTGGTAGCCAGGGCGCTGACAATGAGCATAACCAGCAGATGCAGCACCGGCGCACCCGCGCCAAAGACGTTTTGCCAGCCCGCTTCGCACAGCGCCAGGGCAACCAGACCGATAGCCAGACTGGTGCTCAGGCCGTTGATCGCTTCGCGTGTGCGCAAGGTGGAAAGCCAGTTGATCAGCGCGACACCGATGGTCGCCATGGGCACCATACCGATCAGGACCGCCGTAAACCAGGGATTCGGCGGAATCGGCGGATTGGGCGGCGACTGGATAAACGGCTGTAAATGCGCGAAGGCAAAGTAAAAGAAGCCAGAGGTCATAAAAGCCGTGAGGAAAGTCATGATACGCTGCATCCGACCGCTCTGGCGCGCGGAAATGCCTTGCAGCGGGTCCCAGCCGCCGCTGCCGGGCATACCATACTTGCTGGTGTACTCGGTCGTCTGGCTGGTGTCGAGCGGCACATCCACCGTGACCGTGGCCTGGGGAGCCATGCGCACCCGACCTGTCCCCGGCACAACCTGCTCATCGTCGTCATCCAGGCCCGCCCCTGAACTCTGGCCCGCCTGCTTGCGCGCCAGGGTAATGGTAGTAAAGCCCATGACATCGGCCTCGACTGTCACGGCGATTTCGCGCTCGCCCTCGTCGGGCGTAATCATGATCGTGCCGGTGTAGTGCGTAGAGCCGCGCAAACGCGTACTATCGATGCGCACATTGACCGGAATTTTCGTACCATCGAAAGTGGTCTGATCCAGAATAATCCAGTTTTCCACCACGCGCAGCGAGCCGCTGACCAGCGCCCCCTGGGAGCCAGAGATGGTCAGCAGAATCGGCGCAGACAGACCCGGATAGACCTGGCCGAAGTCGATGGTTTTTGGCTCGACAATCAGCGCCGGCTCGCGTTCGCGCACACGTCCGGCGCGGCTGCCGGCCTCTCCTCGCGTCTGCGCGCCGCTCTGTCCGTTGCCACCCTGTCCGGCACGCGAACGCACTTCTTTGCCCAGCAAGAGCTGAATCAGGCGCTCCACCGCCATTTCAGGATCGCCCACCGTCACACGCAGACGCTTGGCCGCGCGCGCCATCTCATCCTTGCCAATCTCCTGCAACCACGACTCCACCTCGCCCGCGAAGAGATAGTCAGCCGCCTCCTCGTGATAGTGTTCGCAGAGTTCCGCCAGTTCGTCAGGGGTAGTCGCCTCACCACCATTCTCAAAGCGAAACGTCCCGATGCCCAGCAGAGCGCGGCGAAAAACCGTCACACTCTCGTAGCGGTCATCCGGCTTCAGCGAAGTAGCCTTCTCCAGCACGCGCGCCACCGGCGGCGAGATGTGCGGATAGGTGAAATGGAGATCCTTGAGACCAAAGCCCGTCTCATTCACCGCGTCCGTCATCAACTGCGCCAGGGTCATAGCCAGCGAATAGATGTCCGAGCGCTCGTCGGTCTGCGCGCTGCCGTATTGTTCAGGCGGAGCAAAGCCAGGAGTGCCCAGGAGCTGGGTATCCTGCGAGCCACTCGCGCGGAAGAGGCGCGCAATGCCAAAATCGATCAGCTTAATGCGCCCATCGCGAGTCAGCATGATATTGCCCGGTTTCAGGTCACGGAAAATCACCGGCGGCTGCTGGCCGTGCAGATATTCCAGCACATCGCAGAGCTGGCGTGCCCAGCCCAGCACCCGGCGCTCGGAGAACGGCCCGTTATTGGCTTCGAGCAATTCCTCCAGCGTATGGCCATCGATAAATTCCATGACCAGGAAATAGCGCGTCCCCTCGGTGAAAAAATCGGTGAAAGCAGGCAGGTTAGAATGCTTCAAACGGGAAAGAATCCGCGCCTCCGCCAGGAAATTCTGGATTGCCTGCGAACGTTCGTTCGTGGGCACCGTCGAAAGACTCATCTCTTTGATGGCGCACGATGTCCCATTGCGGGTATCTCTCGCCTCGTAGACAGCAGCCATCCCTCCACGCCCGATAGCGCGCACAATCAGATAGCGTTTGCGCAAAAGGGTATGTGGATCAAGCTGACCTGTCTGAGTGTTGCTTTTGCCATGCTGTCGGCTAATAGGACCGGCCCCCCTGGTTCAGGATATTCGCATACCAGTATAGCATACTTCTAGAGGATTCGACGCATCTCAAAATGTTCTATCACATTTCCCAACGAATCCGGGCGAACAAAGATCTCTCCCAAAAAGCAGCGCGCCGGGCCTCTCACCTGATGTCCCAAACCGCGCCGCCGCTGCCCATCTCGCGGCAAAAATACGCCCTGCCCGCCCACAAATCTCGCCAGATTTCCCATTCCTTCTCTCACTCACCGCCTGTTTCCCATCGCGTAGCACGTTATCCTCTCTCCCAAAAAACGTGGAAGCGGGCCACTCTGGTACATATATAAGACGATTCTGACGGCCACAGGTTGAAAACGGGAACGAACATACCTGAACCCGATATATTCGTTCCCGTTTATTTGCTTGCGTGGATAGCGCCTGCTAGGCCGCCGTCCAGATTTTGACGTTGCTGAAAGCGGCGAGCACCTTGGTTTTGCCATCAACGGCGATGAGACCGATCTGACCGCCGGTATAGGTGGTGTCCTGGCTGGTGACAATCAACTGCTGGTTGATATAGATAGCGATCTGGCTATCGCGCATCACCACGGCCAGGGTGTTCTTCTGATACAGACCCGTGGTGTACTGCGAGGTCGTCACCTGGCTGTCTTTCAGGTCGCGCGAATTGGCGGCGGTGCCATCGGTCGAAACCCAGAGGCTATAGTAGCCGCTTTGATCGACATAGAACAGGTAGCCCTGGTGCTTGTCCTGATTGGCGCGGAAGTACAGACCCAGGCCCGCGTCAGCATCGCCCTCCTTCAAGGTCGCATCCACCTGGAAGGTAAAATTGGTGTAGTTGGTCAGCAGACCCATGCAGGTTGCGTAGGTGTTTTTGTCGGTATTGACGACCTGGTAGGTGTTGCCGGCAAAGCTGCACGTGCTATCCGTCTGCCAGCCCACCTGCTTGTTGCTGTTACTGGTCATGGGATCATTCACAGCCAGGTGCGCGAAGAAAGGATAGGTCGAAGCGATGGCCGTGGCCGTGGCGTAGCTCTGGGCCGTGCCCGTGGCCTGAGCCTGGGCAACAGAGGTCGCCGTGCCAGCGGTGGCCGTGGATTTGGCGTTCTGATCCGCCACCTGATTATTATGCACCGCGACCACCCCGATAATAGAAGCGCCGACGATCACCAGCAGAGCGATCACCGAGATAATCACCGCGCGCCCCCGACCAGGCCGATTGGGTGGCGTAGGAGGAACAGGTACCTGCGGCGCATAAGTCGGCGGCTGATATGCTGGCTGCTGATACGTCGGCGGCGGCGGATAATCTGGCGTCGTAGGCGGTGGCGGCGGCACCACAGGCGATACATAGGTCGGATCATACGCGCCATACTGGGTGGAATTGCCACCGAGAGGAGGCGGCGGCGGAGCATAATTATTGTACGGATTACTGGCCCCCGGTCCCGTGATAGGAGGCGGGGGTGGATTATATGCATCATAACCCGGCGAGCTCACCGGACCAGAGTTAGGGTTCTGCGCAGGTTGGCCACCATATCGAGAATCGGGCGTTGGAGGATAATTTGGGCCCGATGGTGATTGAGCATAGGGATTATACTCTGGATTATTGGGATTCTGGTTCATGTGCTTCTGTTCCTCTCATAAGCAAAATAAGAATCTCTCCGATCACAACAATGAATTCACCTATACTATAACATAGAGATGCACCAACCGATTAGTGCTTTCATCACAGTCTGGCGGGTATCTTTCCCAACTCAGTATTTCCACCTACAGAACAGACCCATCTAAGAAAAAACGTCGCTCATG
>DASZXF010000423.1:0-4349 GCA_035546055.1 Ktedonobacteraceae bacterium | reverse complement strand
TCGCTCGTGAGAACGCTGGGGAGCGCCGGAACGTCCTCCGCCTCTGTTCCCAGGGCCGCCATGCTGTCCACCGGGACGCGAGCCGCCCGCCGATCCTCCATGCCGGGGCGCCGGTCGTGTGCCGGGACCGCCGTGAGACGCCGGACTACCGGGCCGGGGTCCGCCGCTCTGCCGCTGGGCATAGGGCGTGCCGCTACCGTTGCCACTGCCGCCCGGACGCGGCGTGTATGTGGATGCGCCACCTGGACGCGCCGGTGCCGATGTGGCAGGCCGGGGACCGCTGCTCTGACGAGGAGCGCCATCACGAGGTCCGCCTGAACCCTGGCGGGGGCCACCCTGACCCTGGCGCGGTGCGCCATCGCGAGGTCCGCTGTTCTGACGAGGAGCGCCATCGCGATAGCCGCCACCCTGGCGCGGCGCATTCTCGCGCGGACCACCACCCTGGCGCGGTGTACCCTGATGTGCGCTACCCTGGTGCGGCGTACCCTGATGCGGAGCGCCCTGGTGTGGGGCGTTCTCGCTCGTCGCTGGACGTGAACTCTCACTGCGGCGCGGCGCGGCCTCTCCTCTGGGCGCGCTTGCGCGTGGCGCAGGCTCCGTCGCGGGCGCTTCAGCGCTGGTCGTCTTGCCAGTTGTTTCTCCTCCCGGCGCGGCTTTCTCCGCCTGGGAGTGGCTGCGAGTCGTGGATGAGCTACGGCGTTGCGTCGGTTTGCTCTCTTGCTCCTGGCTGACCGCTGTGGCGTTTTCTGCTTTTGGGCTGCGCGTCCGGCGTGCCGGCTTCGCTGGCTCCTGTTCCTGAATCTCAGGAGATTCAGATGTATTTTTCATGAAGAAGACTCCCTTCTGCATAATTGTATGCCTCATGGTTGAACCGCTATCCCGACTCTGGCCAGGAATATACACTGGCCGCTCATCATCTCTCAGTTGTCATGAGGCAGCGGAAATCTCTCTTCACAGCCACAAAAAAGGACTGTCGCAATCCCCCTGGGATGGACAGACCCTCTCGCTGGTGCAGTGCCAGGCAGTTCACGTCTGCGCGCTGGCGTAGGCTATGGTTATTGATTCATAGCTGTCGCTCCGCAAACGCTGCCATAACTGCCCTCCGAACGGGGGGCTGTGCCTCTATTAAGAGAAGAGATAACGTAACTCATAAGTTCATAATAGCTCTTTTGTTGATACCTCTGACGGGATGGACAGAGGAAGGAACAAATCCCTTGCGGGAACCATTCTGGCGGCATGGCTGAACCATGGCCAGTACGAGCTTGCTCGTTTCCGCTCACCGCTTTCATTTCTGGCAGACAGAAAGGTGCGGTTAACTTTTCCGAGTGCGTACCTTAGTATAGCTTACATTGTAGCCTGTTTGCAACTTTTTTTTCATTTGTCTCATCTATTAGGAGAGACGGCAGAGGAATTGAGAGGTGAGCGGCGTTTGTCTGGCTCAGACGCGTAAACGCCGCTCACCTCTCAATTCCTCCTACTTCTCGCTGCCGGCTTTTTTCCGGGCGGTGCCGACTTTTGGGGCATTCTCTTCCAGCGGCGCGGGATCGTCCGCCGGGAGAGTCGCGATAAAGGTGTCCAGAGCCTGTCGATCTTCGGCGGAGATGGTGACCTCAAACTCGTTTTCCAGGCGTTTGCGCTTGAGTGCAGTGTCCCAGCAACTCAGCTTTGCGCAGAGATAGGCTCCGCGCCCGGCCTTTTTGCCGGTGGCGTCAAGCTGCACATGCCCATCGGGCGTTCTCACTACTCGCAAGAGTTCGCGCTTGGGTTTATTCTCACGGCAGGCGATACATGTGCGCATGGGCACATGCTTGACCCGCTTTGGCTGAGTCTTTGGCATAACACTCACCCTCTCCCTTCCTGTCTGGCCTAGTCATCGTAATCGTCGTGCCCGTTGTAGCGTCCCCGGCTGTGGGAGCCGCCGCCACGCCGACGAGGCGCACCGCGTTCGCGATCTCCACCACGATCCCCGCGTTCACGGCGTCCGCCGCCTCCCCCGCCGCCATGGGAACCGCCGCTGTAGGTCGCGCCGGAGGTGCTCTCGGCGAAGGCTTCCTCGAAGACTTCGCCCTCGGCTGGCTTGGTGACATCCACGCGCCAGCCGGTGAGTTTGGCCGCCAGGCGCGCGTTCTGCCCGTCCTTGCCGATGGCCAGGGAAAGCTGCTTTTCCTGCACCGTCACCAGGGCCGTGTGATCGCTGTCGCGCAGTTCTACTTTCAGCGGTTTGACCGGACTCAGCGCGTTGGCCACAAAGGTCGCCTGGTCGGGACTCCACTGGATAATATCGATCTTTTCTTCGTTCAACTCGTGGACAATGTTGTTAATGCGCGCCCCGCGCACTCCCACACAGGAGCCGATGGGGTCCAGTCCCTCCTGGCGGGCCACAACAGCTACCTTTGAGCGGCTGCCTGGCTCGCGCGCAATGGCTTTGATCTCCACCGTCCCCTCATAGATTTCGGGCACCTCCGACTCAAAAAGCCGGCGCACCAGATCGCGATGGGTACGTGAGACCATAATCTGTAACATGCGCCCCTGGGAACGTCTGACATCGTAGACAAAAACGCGCAAACGTTGCCCTGGCCGGTAACGCTCGGTCGCTACTTCCTCGCCTGTGGGCATCAACCCCTCGACCTTCTCGGCCTTGTCGAAGTCCAGCAGCCAGCCCCGGGCCGGGTCGCGCCTGGTGAGCGTGCCCAGGCGAATTTCGCCCACCCAATCTTTGAGCTGTTCGAGCAGATGCTCATGCTCTGCTTCGCGGATACGTTGGAGGATCACCTGCTTGGCAGTTTGCGCAGGGATACGGGAGAAAATGGAAGAAGAATCAACGTCCATTGTCTGTCCGAGCGCTGCGTGCGCGTCTATCCGTTGCGCCTCTGCCAGCGAAATTTCATCATTTGCTTCATTTACCTGCGCTACAACTCGTTTCTCCGCCCACACTCGCACTTCACCATTCTTGTCAACTTCAATGCGAATGTTCTCTCCACCACCAAAACTTTTGCGGTAGGCCGAGAGCAACGCGTTGGCTACGGTTTCCATTACCACTTCGCGGGGTAATCCCTTCTCGGCAATCAATTGCGCGATGGCAGCCTGAAATTCGCTCCTCATATGCCTTTCTCCTCCCGCTTATCGCCCGGTAGACAATTTCCATGATTTTTAAGAGAACTCAACCAGCTCCCAGGCTCTTGACGCCTGAAAGTGGCCATATGTCAGAAAAAAGCTTTCTGGCAAACAGAAAAGTGGGTGATGCCCACTTTTCTCTTGAAATCTTTCCTCTGTTCTGTGCGAATTATACCATACCGGGCAAGCGAAAGCAACCACAACCCCCGGCAGCATTTCTACCGGAACCCCACCCGCGCGAGAACCAGCAACCAGGCAACCAGGGAGCGGTTTCACTCCTCGCTGCCTTTCTTTGGCGCTCAGCCGTGGTAATGGCTGAGAATGGCGATGATGAAGAGGCTGGCCAGGAGGACGGCGCTTTCGAGATAGGCGATGTAGTGGCCACCCTCTTTCAGCGGCGGCAATTCTTCGACATCTGGCAGGGCGGACGCCACTTTGAGCGGGTCCGGCGGCAGAGGCGCGATTTGAATGGGCAGCGCGAAAGCTGGCTCGTCCGCTGTCAGCCCGGTCATCGGAGGGCGCTCGCGAGCCGTTCCCAGGGGGGCGCTTCTCTCTCTGCGCATCTGTCCTTCGCCCGTTCTCAGGGCCAGCAAATCCTGACGCAGTTCAAAGGGCGTCTGGTAGCGCTGTTGCGGAACCGGGTGCAGACCTTTGGCCAGGATGGCGTCAAGGCGGACGGAGATGGCGGGATTCAGTTGCCTGGCCCTGGGAATGGTCATGTTGGTGGGCAGGGGCGCGTTTCCTGTGATGGCGTGGTAGGCCGTGGCCAGCAGCGAGTAAAGGTCGCTGCGTACATCGATTCTGGCGCCCGGAAAATCCGGGGGAGTATAGGGCGAGAGGCGCGCACGGTCGCCGCCGCTGATGAGCGCGCTGGCGCCGATGACGACCAGGGGAGAGAAGTTCGCCAGGGTGTAGTGTCCGCCGTTGCGCTGTACATAGATATGTTCGGGCCGAATCAGGCCGTGGGTCAGCGGCGGCGATTGACGGCTGAGTAGATCGAGCGTTTCGCAGAGCTGCCAGCACAACTCGACCACCTCGGCCTCTGGTAAAGGCCGTCCCAGGCGCCGCAGATGCGTCAGCAGAGTATCTCCCTCTACCATCTCGAAGACAAAGAAGCTGCGTCCCTGATCGCTGAAGGCTTCGAGCAGCGCGGCGATATGCGGGTCGCGTCCGCTGGAGGCCAGGGCGCGTGTGGCGCTGGCCAGGTTGGCGTGTTTGCTCAGCATGGCCAGCTC
>DASZXF010000422.1:0-13218 GCA_035546055.1 Ktedonobacteraceae bacterium | reverse complement strand
GTGGACGAGTTCAATCCGTTCTCCGCAGCGTTTGGCGTTTCTGGACGTTCCTCGATGCGTGTCGCGACTGAGGACGGGCCTTTTCCACCGTCCAGTTCAGCGGCCTGGGGGAAACTCCAGCCGGCCAGCGGGTCGTCGATGATGGTCTCTGTGCTCACCGGCGCGTGCGGATTGGGCAGATCCGCCGGCCCCAGATTGCCCGTCAGAATCGGCGGCTGTTTGGCGATCTGGTCGCGGCGCATCGGCTGCGTCTCCTGTTTTTCCAGCGCCAGGCGACTATCAAGTTCTTCCAGCAGTCGCATAATATCCGGGCGTAGCGCGCGGTTGGCGACGGGGATACGTGTCCACTGAGCCAGGGCAGCTGGATAATAGCCGGCCCGATAGCAGTAGAGGCCCAGCATCGCGCGGGCATCGTAGATATTCATACGTTGCCAGAGCGCCAGTTCCTCGGCGGGCGTCTCAATCACATCCTCGCTGGCCTCAATAATTTCCACCAGATGATAGAGGCGGATACGCATAATCTGGAACGGGTAGCCGTAGAACAGAGCCAGGCGGCGGCGGCGTGTGCGTTCAGCCGGATGTTTGCCCACGAAGTAGCGGCGCGTCCAGCCACCGCTGGACCAGACCAGCCAGGCCAGCACGATCACCAGAATACGGGCCAGGTAGCGCTGCCAGGTCTCCGGCCAGATTACCACCAGCACGCCCAGGGTGGCGAAACAGGCGCCCAGTGCCCAGGCGCCATAGACCAGGCGGCGGCGATCCCAGCCCAGCAGATCAAAGTGATGATGCAGGGGCGTGGCCAGAAAGGGCAGAGGAAACTCCGTATGCGGAACCCGCTCGCGAGTGCTCGCGAAGCGCGAAAGCTGAAGATTTTTGCGGAAGAAGCGCGTAATGGTGCGCGAAGAGAAAGCCGACAGACCCTCAAGCACGAACGCGCCGCCGATCATCAACAGCAGGAACTCCTGGCGGGCGAAAATCGCGATCATGGCCAGAATCCCGCCCAGGGCCAGTGCTCCGCTATCGCCCATATAGATGCGAGCGCGGCGTTTCGCGCTGCCCCGGCGCGCGGCCCATGACGAAGGCCAGTTCCAGCGCAGGAAACCCAGCACAGCGGCAGCCGTTAGCAGCGAAAGCACCTCCAGAACGATGCGTTCGGGATGCTGCGTATCCAGCGAGAGCGGATTATGCGGATCGGGCGAGATCAGCGAGACAATAATGCCGAAGGCCAGGGCCGCGCTGAAGACCAGGCCGCCCGCCAGGCCGTCCAGACCATCGCTGAAATCGACCGAAAGCGAGGTAACGCTGCCGATAATGCCCGTCACCAGCATCAACACCACCAGCCAGAGAAAAGGAAACTGTTTGAACAGAGGACCGAGGATATCCAGGTACGGCGAATATGGATGATTACCCCCGTCATTGTTCAATATGCCCGGACGATACAGAAAATAATAGCAGGCGGCGGCGGCAATCGAAACCAGAAACACGCCGGCAAACTTCGCGCGCTCGGAGAGGCCTTCCTGGCTGCGAGCCTTGTTCCAGTCATCGGCCAGTCCAACCAGCATATAGCCCACCGTTGCCCCCAGACCAATCAGGAGCAGGCGCCATTGCTGATCGTTAAAGTGGAAGAGATAGCCAGCGAGCACGCCAACTCCCACAATGGCCAGCGTCAGCGCCGGACCTCCCACCAGTGGCAGCTCAATCGTCTTAATCTCGCGTCCACTTCCCGGTAGCATATCGGAGCGATGTGGTCCCGGTTTAAACTCGCCGCTGCGAAACTTGGGAAAGAGCAGTCTGGCTATCCAGCAGAGCATTAGACTGAGAAGCGCGCAAGCGATAAAGAGGCATAACAGCCAGATAGGTTCCATATCAACTCCCAAATAGATAAAAACATGCTGTGCAGGGTATTTTATATCAGTAAAAGTACCTACACTAGTGAAACGTCATACATTCCATTTCAGTGACATTCATTTCCAAGAATGGCTAGTTGCTCGCGGGCTACCTGGCGATCATCCCAGGGTATCTTCGTTGTCCCCATGATGATACTCTGTTCGTGTCCTTTGCCAGCGAGCAGCACCGTGTCGCCTTGGCGGGCGCGGGCAAACGCGCTGGCGATGGCCTCGCGACGATCCGCGATGCACAGAAAGTCTACCCCCTCGCGTTTGCCCGCAGACCGTGCGCCAGCGGCAATATCCTCTAAAATCTGCTGGCGATCTTCATCGCGAGGATCTTCATCAGTAATAACGAAGAAATCTGTGCTCTGTGCGGCTATCTTTCCCATGATAGGACGTTTTTGGTGATCGCGTTCTCCAGCTGAGCCGAAGACCGCCATCAGCTTGCCACTGGTCAGTGGACGCAGGATCGAAAGCACTTTGGCCAGGCTATCGGGAGTGTGAGCGTAATCGACAATCACCGTAAAAGGCTGCCCCTCGTCAATGCGTTCCATGCGTCCCGTGACCCCCTGCACCGTCGCCAGCGCCTGCGCGATCTGCGCCGGGTTCACGCCCAGGCTGTAGGTCGCGGCGATGGCGGCCAGGCAGTTGCTCACATTGAAGCGTCCCACCAGGCGGGTGGCAATTTCGATATCGCCATCAGGCAGGACCGCGCGGAAACGCGTCTGATCGGCCTCCAGGCGCAGATCAACCGCGCGCACGGCGGCGGGCGTCTCGATGCCATAGCTGAGAATGGGTACGCGGCAATAGGGCTTTAAGACCTCGTATGACACATCGTCCTGGTTGAGAATCGCCACCGGGGAGACATGCAGACCCTTATCGCGCTCTGGATCGAGCATTTCAAAGAGCCGGGCCTTGGCGCGGCGATAGTTCTCCAGCGTTTTGTGAAAATCCAGGTGCTCATGGGTGATATTCGTCACCACGCCAATATCAAAAGCGCAGCCGCGCACGCGCTGGAGTTCCAGACCATGCGAAGTCGACTCGATAACCGCGTGAGTCACGCCCTCGCCGAGCAGGCGATGCAGGAATTGCTGGATCTCCAGCGCCTCCAGCGTGCTCTGGCGCGTCGAATTTTGCCACTCCTGGCCGCTGACCTTAAAATTTGCCGTGGTCATCAGCCCGTTGCGCAGTCCTGCCGCGTCCAGAATAGTGCTGATCAGATTGCTGGTCGTGGTCTTGCCGTCAGTGCCTGTGATGCCGATGGTGCAGAGCTGTTGCGCCGGTTGTCCATAAAACGTGCAGGCGAGATCGGCCAGGGCCGGGCGGATATTTGCCACTTCGATGTAGGGCAGCGGTGTCTCATCCACCCCGGCGGGACCGAGCGCCACCAGCGCGCCGCGTTGAGCTGCGTCGGCCAGAAAACGTCGGCCATCCACGTGATCGCCGGGCACCGCCAGAAACAGTCCGCCGGGTTGGACCTGGCGCGAGTCATAGGCCAGTGACGTAATCTCGATCCGGGCCAGATTTAAATCAGCCTGGGAAGCCCTGGAACCCTGGGGACCGCTGTGAAAAGCCTGCGGTGCCTCTTCCAGACCAGCCAGTAACATGTCTAGACGCATAGGTTTCCTATCAGTCATGTCACCTGCCAGGTTTGCAGACCTGGCGGGTTTTGCCTTTCTACTCTTATCCTACCCGCTACTCCATAGCACGACCAGCAACAGAGAAAGCGTCAGCAGGAGCGCCTTTAGTAATAAATAGTGCGTACCCGATGATACGGCTGCATATGCTCGGCATGTTGACCCAGATGCCAGAGCCATTGATCGATCATCGCCGCCGTAGGTGCCTGTGTACTCATTTCAGCCGCCGCCCGTCTCAGCAACTCGCAGGCCCAGATGGTCGCCGCGCGGATCTCCACCTCTTCGGCGCTGCCGGGAGCGAGTTGTTCCTGTCGATCCACCCGCGCGGCCAGTTCAGGGGTATAGACCAGCACACCGTAATAGCGCAGAACCTGCGGCAGCTTATAATCCGCGAAGATAGTCAATTCATCCAGATCGGTAAAGCTCCCCCAGGACTGGCCCTGGAACGCGCCATGCAGGTCCGCCACACAAATCTGAGCACGTTTTAAAAAACGGACCTCGCGTGAAGCATAGGTCGTGATATCGCGAAAAGACGAAAAATGTTCAGCGAGTGCTAACGCTAACTCTACCCCACTTTGTTGTACCTGTTCAACCAGATGGGAGAATTGTCCGTCAAAACGCTCCAGAAGCACCTGGCCCACCTCGCGCGCAATGCGCAGACGCTCCTCAAAGAGAGGGATTGTGGGTGTTTCCGCCGAGAGGCCACGAAAGATCGTAGCCAGCTCCTCGTGGTCTATATTACTAAGATACCCGGCATCCCATACAGGCTTGCCCTCTTCCACCGCCCGGCGCAACGCCGCAGCCTCCGCCCAGTAGCCATCGAGCGTCTCGCCCTGGTAGTCGATCCGCCAGCGCGCCTGTCCCTTTTCGCCCCAGAAACAGAAGTTCAGCGCATCCAGCAAGAGCATCCAGTTAACCGTCCGCTGTGTGCCATCGAAGAAATGATAACGCGCCGGCCAGCTCAAATCGGCGGGTGAAGGAGATGCCTGCCTGCTCTCCGTCGCCACGAACTGGCGAGCCAGTTGTCGCAGCGGAGCGCGGGCCAGTCCCACCGATCTGGCCTGGAGCACAACGTCCCTCGTACTGCTCAGCACGCCAGAGCGGTCCGACCGCTCCAGGTACACAAGCTGAGCGGGGAAAGGAACAGGTCTTTGTTCTTGAGCGGACATGAGTATTCCTCCTGGCAGGCGCAAAGCACGTAACAATGTGACTTTTTCTCGATTCTACGGGAAGCGCATCGCAATGTCAATTAAGCATTTCACTTTTTGTGCTGGCGGCATAGACGGAGTGGACCAGAGAACCAGCGGCGCTGCGTGGACGGGCGGTGGAGGAGAAAACCATCTTTTCCGCAAAAATGGGCAGCGGGGCCGGAAAATGCTTGACGAACAGCCCGTATGTCAGGCAAAATTGTCCATGTAGCAGAGAAAGAAGCAACCGTCAAGAACAGATGGACCTTTTTCTTATCAGGTGTAAAAGCCTGCGGCTGACGCGGAAAGGAGGTTTGCTCACTTCTCACGTAAATCTATGAACAGCGCATTCTGGTCTTTTGGAGGTGTTCTGTGAGTTCAACTAACCGTTCCGCCCGCGAGGAATTGATCGCTGAAGACATCAAGCGCCTGCACACCTTGGGATATGCCCAGGAACTCTTTCGTGCCATGGGGGGCTTTTCCAACTTCGCCATCTCCTTTACCATTATCTCCGTACTCAGCGGGTGCCTCACCCTGTTCTATTTAATCCCGGTCAACGCGGGATTTACCGCTGCCAGCATTGGCTGGCCGCTGGTGACGATCTTTGTCGTCATTGTCGCCCTTGGCATGGCGGAACTGGCCTCGGCCTATCCCACGGCTGGCGGTCTCTATTACTGGGCCTCCAAGCTGGGAGGAGCAGGCTGGGGCTGGTTTACCGGCTGGTTCAATCTGATCGGCCAGGTCGCTGTGACCGCCGGTATTGACTATGGGCTGGCCGTCTCCATTGACGTGTTGCTCAATGCCTGGTTCCCCGGCTTTCCCGCCAAACTGGCCACCGTCGTTGCCATTGATCCCGCTACCCAATGGACGACTCTGGCCATTTACGCCGTGGTCCTGGCCGCCCATGCCCTGCTCAACATTTTCGGCGTGCGGATCGTAGCCTTTTTAAATGATGTCAGCGTCTGGTGGCATATTGCCGGCGTCATCCTGATCAGCGGAGGTGTCATCCTGGCCACCGTGCTGGGCTTTGAGTTCACCGCTGACTCCCATTTCGCTCTCACCGCCGCGCAGGTCACGGGTCTAAACTCCGCCGCCACGCTCTACACGCCGAGTCAGACCTTTAATGCCACAGGCTTTCCCATCTGGTATGCCTTCTTACTCGGCCTCCTGCTGGCTCAGTATACCTACACAGGCTACGATGCCTCCGCGCACATGACCGAGGAGACGGTTGGCGCGGCCACTCGTGCGCCCTGGGGTGTGGTCATGTCAGTCGTCGTCTCAGCCATAGCAGGCTATGTGGTGCTGATGGGCCTGGCCGCCGCCGTGCCGGATCTCTCCGCCGCTTTCGGCTATATCAATCCCGTGCTCTTTATCCTGGAGAGCCGCCTGGGCTTTGTGCTGGGCACACTCTTCTTCCTGGTAGCCGTCGTAGCGCAGTTCTTCTGCGGCATGTCCTCAATCACCACCAATTCGCGTATGATTTACGCCTTTGCCCGCGATGGAGCTGTACCGGGATCGCAGCTGTGGCATAGCCTTGATAAAGGGCGCACCCCTCGCAACGCCATTCTCCTCTCCGCAACCTGCGCCTTTCTTCTGGCGGTGCCCTCCGTGGTCAGCGATGTGGCCTATATCGCGGTCACCTCTATCGCGGTCATCGGTCTGTACATCGCCTACGTCCTGCCTATTCTTTTGCGCCTCTTCGCGAAGAATTTTCAGCGCGGCCCCTGGCACCTGGGAGCCTGGAGCAGACCCATCGGCATTATCGCCGTGCTCTGGGTCATCTTCATCTCCGTGCTTTTCATGCTGCCCACCGGCCTGCCCATCACTCCGCAGTCCTTCAACTATACGCCCGTTGTTGTGCTGGGCGCTTTGCTCATTTTGACCGTCTGGTGGCTGGTCAGCGCGCGTTTCTGGTTTAAAGGCCCCCATATTCAGGGGTCTGAGGCAGAACTGGCCCAGATTGAGCGCAAGGTTGGCGAAACAGTGCTGGTCGATGGGATCGAAGGCGCAAGCGCCGATTGAGTTTTCTGCTTTGAGCACTACGTAAAGACGCGAGGAGAAAAGAGCATTTCGCTAGCTCTTTTCTCCTCTTATGTTGTTGTTTGGAAGCAACATGGGAGGAGTGGAGCGTGCTCTTCGCAACTCACGAAAAGGCGCGAATTGTTTTGTTTGTTGGCATCCGTACAATATATGTAAAGCATTGATAGGGGATCAGCACAGGATATTGCGAACAGGCAATTGAAATATCGACACAATGAAACGAAGAACATTTTTTCTGCGCAGGCAATGTATGGTGCTTCCTCTGGACTGATTTATATCTGGAATTGTTCATCTTATTGGCCTGATCTGAAAAACGGATACTGTGGACATGCAGGGTCCGGGATGGGATGGCCGGAGGAAAATGGTTTATGGAAGAAAGGCAGATTCAGGAATTTGTGCGCCGGGTATTGATGGATCAGGAGGTAAAGCATGCTCTGCTGCATAACCCGGAAGGGGTTATCCGGTGTGGAGCATATACCCCTCGCGTCGAGGCTATTTTGTTGCGCCTGGTGCCGTGTCTGGCTTTTGAACAGCCGCTGCGCATGGGTGAGAAATGGTGGCACGCCTGAGCGACAGGAGAAGAAGAGCCAGAAAACGGGGAGATGTGTAATGGTTGAAGTGCTATCTCTGGCAGAAGCCAGGTCTGTTCTCTCTGAGCGAGTTCTAGCCTGTCTGGACGGCCTGGACGCTGCCCTGCGGGAGGATGTGCGGGGCGCGCTGGCCCTGGAAGGGAAATTGCTTCATCAGCCCGGCACGGAACTGGATGGACGCTGGGCTCTGCTGCCCTTTTGCCTGGCGCGCGCCCTGAATACTACTACTCGGAACTCTCCAGCCAGTTTCGAGGCGGCCCGCGATGTCGCCCTGGCTATGGAGTGCGTGGTGTGCGCCACCGATTTGCTCGATGATGTCATGGATGACGATGTGACAACTTTGATCGAGCAGTTAGGCATGGCGCGTGTGCTCAACGTAGCGCTGGCCCTGGTCTCATTATCGCAGCGGATGCTGCTGGCTCTGCTCGAACTGGATGTACCCATCACCCTGCCGGCGCGCCTGATGGACATGATGCAGCGGGCGATTCTGCTGGCCTCCTCCGGGCAGCAGCGAGATCTGCTGGCCGAGCGGCGTCCGGCCTGCGAACTCACCCGGGAAGAATGCCTGGAGATAGCCGCCGCCAAGGCCGGCGCCCTGTTGAGTCTGGCCTGTCAGATGGGAGCTGTATGCGCGGGCGTAGGGGATGCCGAACTGGCGCTGTGCGCCGAAACAGGCCGTTTGCTGGGAATCGCGGCTCAACTGGACAATGACGCCCACGATCTCTCGGAACTTCTCCTGGTAACGGGTCAGAAAAAACAGGGAAAGTCGGATCTCGCGCGAGGGAAGAAGACGCTGCCGATTGTGCTGGCGGCCCACTCACTCGGCGCTGGCCCGCTGCGGGATGTCCATGCTCTCGATTTTCGTCACCTGGAAAGGTTGAGCGGAGAAATACAGGAAAGGGCGTTACAGGCCTTGCGCGAGGGCATCATCGCCACCTGGGGAATCGCTCTGCTGTATCGCGAACGCGCCAGAGAAACACTGGTCAGCTTGCTGGACGAACAGGCGCTTTCCCCTGATCTGCTGCACATCATGGGTCTGGAGTATGAACTGGTTGAGAGAAACAGCGCGTAAAGTGAGAAGGCAGAGAACGGCAATTCCAGGCCGGATGGGGAAGCCCCCTGCCTGTTTATGCCTGCGCCGCCGGCGGCGCATCTTTCGGATAGAATTTGACAAATTACTGGCTCATCGATTCTTGAAGAAATGGCAGGAGGCTGGAAGACTGTTTGTGTCGTGCGTCATGGGCAAATGCTATTCGGGGTAATATGGAAGGGGAAACATGCGTTCTGCTCGCGGGAGATACAGACGTGCCGGGCGCTGGCTACTGATTTCGGTAGCTGCGGCGCTGGGCGCACTTTTGCTGGTAGTTAATGCGCTTGATTTATTTCCACAGGAGGACAATCTATCCACGCTGAGCCTGATACGTTTTGGCTTCTCGGCGTTGACCGCCCTGGTGTATCTGGCCGTAGGCAGCCTGGTCTGGCTTTTTGCCCGCCAGCGCGGCGTGGCCAGGTGGCTGTTCGGCTTTTCGCTGGCTATGATGATCACTTTTGCCAACGAGACTGCCGGGAAAAGGCAGGATGCGCTTTTATCAACCATCACCGGGATTAGCAGCGTGGTGGCGCTGGCTTCCTTCGCGATCCTGCTTTTGAGGTTCCCATACGATTATCTTGCCGCCTTACGAGCGGGCGGGCGAGGAAAACACCGCAAGCTTGCCAGGTGCGGGCGTTTTCTGCTGGGCCTCTATATAGTGGCGCATCTCATATTTGCGGGGTTGACCAGCGCCTATGCCCTGGCCAGGAACGTGCTGGCCTATCATACTCCCTGGTGGCTGGACACCACCGTGAACTATTACTACGCCCTGGCGCTGGCCTGTATCCTGCTCACCATCATTTGCTCGTACATTTTTTCGCATGAACTGCGCACACGCCAGCAATTGCTCCTCTTTGTCATTGGCGTCATGCTCGCCTGCGTGCCGATCTTCTGCCTGACCATGGTGCCCCAGGCTCTCAATCTGCCGGATCGCTATATCGTGGACGGTCAGTGGAGTTCGCTCCCTCTGCTCTTATTGCCGCTGGCGCTGGGCTATTCCATTCTACGCTATCAAATTCTGGTCTTTGATCTCTACATTCGCCGGGCCGTGGCCTGGACGGCGGGCGCGGTCGGTCTGATTGTTCTCAGCTACCTGGTGGTCGCTTTGAGCGGACAGGTCTTTGATGGCGCTCATCTCAAACTGGAACATATCATCAGTGTCACGGCGACCATGGCCCTCCTTGGGCCGCTGATCTGGTGGCTGGCGCGTTTGAGCACCGAGCGGCTGTTTTTCCCGGAATTTCACTATTATCGTTTGCATATGCAAAGGCCGGAGTTGCTGGCGCGCGAAACCTTTGATCTGAACAAAGCCGCTGAGCTGCTGCTCATGGCTACCATCCAGGCCTTCGAGACGCAGGAGGTCTGTCTGTACGTGCTGGACGAGCGCACCGGCTATTTTCATCTCGCGCCCGCTCTTGAGGGAGGGCAGGGACAGGGCATGATGCGCGGGCAACTGCTCTGGCAACTGGCGGGTCTGACGCAGGTTTTTGGCAATGGCAGCGTCGATGTCGTCGAAGCTCACCATCCGGTTGTCCAACTGGTAGCGGCGGCCCAGCGTCCGCTTTTTCTGCATGAAGCGCTTGACGGGAAGCGGCGGGGACCGGTTGGCCTGGCTCGCTATCTTGTCACCTCGCCATTGGATGAGATTGATCCTCTGCTGGTGCCGGTGCGCGCACAGGGGAAGATGATTGGCATCCTCTGCCTGGGTGAGCGTGGAGACGGCCAGATGTATGCCGGGCCTGATTTTGAATTTATCCACCTGCTGCTGGCCCGTTTCTCCTCCATGCTGGAAACCGCGCGCCTGTACGTGCAGGCCAGCCGGCATGTCGCCGTTCTCAACGCCCTGTACAGCGCCAGCACCCGCCTGGAGCGCACCTATCTGCAAATCGAAGAGGTCGCGGCAGCCTATGCCCAGGTCGCCGCCGAGGCCATGCAGGCGGCGGCTGAAATCTGGCTGTATGTCCCGGAGCGCGTAGCCCTGCATCGGATCATTCACGCCGGCCAGGGACCGGTTCTCTTGCCGCAGGAATGGCTGAGTCAGTTACAGGAGCAAGACTGGTCGTCCTGTTTTCAGGAAGGAAACGGGCAGAACAACCTGATGATCCGGCCCGGTCAGGTACCAGCCTGCCTGTCTCACCTCTCTGGTACGCCCTTTGCCTGGTTGCCGTTGTGCAAGGGCCAGCGGCGTCTGGGGGTTTTGATGCTGTCATTCGCGCACCCGCATGTTTTTTCCCTGGAGGAAAAGCGCATCCTGGGCATGTTCGCCCGCCAGTGCGCGGCAGCCATGGAGAACGCCCAGATCACCATCGCGCTCAGGGCTGCCTATGAGCGCCAGAAAGAACTGGATCAATTCAAGGATCAGTTTATTATGACCGCCTCGCACGAACTGCGCACCCCACTCACGGCAGTCCAGGGGTACATCGAGCTGTTAAGTCAGTACAACGATGAGCTTTCCGCTGAAACGCGCACCGAATTCATCCAGAAAGCCCATCGAGGCTGTGATGAACTGGCCCTGCTGGTGGGCAATATCATGGATGCCAGCCGCCTCCAGATCGAAGGCGAACGTATTCGCCTTACAGCGGTCGAGCTTATCTCTTCGGTACGCCATGTCATGGAGATCCTCGAAGCCGTCACCACCCGCGAAGCCCGTCCGGTCAATCTGGCCATCGCGCCCGGTCTCTATGTCCAGGCCGATGAATTGCGTTTGCGGCAAATTCTCCTGAACCTTGTCAGTAACGCCCTGAAGTACTCAGCGGCAGGCAGCGCCATTCAGATTCTCGCGCTTCAGGGGCAGGGACTGGTCAAAATATCAGTGCGTGATTACGGATTGGGGGTACCGCCGGGAGAGCAGCAGCGACTTTTCGAGCGTTTCGTGCGCCTGGAAAGAGATATGAACAGCCCGGTGCGCGGAGCCGGGCTGGGTCTGTACATCACCAGGCGACTGGTTGAAGCCATGCATGGGAGGTTATGGGTCGAGAGTAGTGGAATACCAGGAGAAGGGAGCACCTTCTCTTTTACCTTGCAGAGGGCCGCAGTCGCACCGCGCCAGGTCAACGCGACCGCCCCTCTGGCCATGAACAAGAAATGAGCGCGTCTCGTCGTCCGTGGTGGTATGCTCAAGCGGATCGATAAAAAGAAAAAAGCCTGCCGCCTCTCTTGCGGCAGACAACGATGATTTTTACCAGGGAACGTACCTTCTCGCAGGCAGGTGGTTGTTCAGCGGGCAGATTCAGCATCCACGGCGGGCGACTGGCGATTTCCCTGCTGCGCGCTGGTTTGACCTTCGTCCTCCTCGTCGCTCTTGTTGATATAGCCGCGATTGCGCGCATAGTTCCAGAGCGAACGCTGGAGATGGCGGCGAGCGCGTGAAATGCGGCTCATCACCGTACCAATCGGGATATTAAGCGCCTGGGCAATCTCTTTATAGGAAAGTCCTTCAATGTCGGCCAGAATAATAGGCATGCGGAAATTCAGAGGCAGATCGTTCAGCGCCTGGTAGACATCCTCATCCAGGTACTGACTTAAAACTTCGTCTTCGGCGCCAGTGCTCAATTCCTGGCCGTTAATATCGCGAATCCGATTGTAGAGATAAAATTCCTCCCCCTCTGGTAGCGGAGTCGTGGAAGGATGCGTGGCCTGCTTGCGATAGCGATTAATGGCAGAGGTATTCAGAATGCGAAAAAGCCAGGCACGGAGATTGGTTCCACGTTGATACGTATTGGCGAAACGGAACGCTTTGAGCATAGTTTCCTGCACGAGATCTTCGGCCTCTTGCTGATTTCGTGTCAAGCGCAGAGCAGTGCGATACAGACTGTCTAACTGAGCGAGCACTCCTGCCTCGAAATCTTCGGTTGCTGCTTCTCGAATAGCGACGTGTTCACCGCTGGATGCTGTCGGCAGCATCGGCTCTTCCAACATGCTTTGACTCCTCTGGTAATATAGCGACGAAGGTTTACCTGGCAAAAGACCCCCGTTGCTCTATTATACAGCACCCACGCTAGTCCCCCCGGCCCCTCTTTATCTTCGCTGACAGCACGAAAGAGGCCGCTGGAATGCTGGCCCGGGCTGGTTCTCCAGCCTTTTCACGAGTAGAAATGGAGTAATGATGACAGGGATCTATGGGATCTGCGCGCACCCCGGCAACAGAGAACCAGGGCAAAAAGGGGGCTGTTCATTTTATAACCTCATCTGGCAGGCAGTTCGTGAGGAGAGGCGCGCAAGACACAAGGCCTGTCGCGCTTCCGTCAAAGGAAACTGATGGGTTGATGATGGTGGAAAAGCAGGAGAACCAGCGCAAAACCCAACCTGGATAAAAGAGCGAAAAGGTGCCGGTAAGAAGAAAGCCCGGTCCATAGAAGCGATGCGCTAGTTTTGCTGCCCTTGATAGTGTAATATACATCTTGTTTTTTCTATGCAAAATGTCTCGTGAGCATTTTGCCGTAACTCTTCCATGGGCCAGGTGTTTCATGCATCTGTTTTTCCAGGGGAGAGTGTTGAGAGGGAGGATCGGGAACGATGCCGCGCGATCAGCAGAAATATCAGAAGGCGTTGATGAAGAAGCGTAGCAAGCAGAAAGCTGCCGCCAAAGCTCATGCCGCGCACCGGGTCAGCCCCCAGAGTGCTTCTAAAAGCATTATTCGCAATGCCCGCAGTTATCCTTTGCTGGAATGTCTCATCAGTGCTAAATGGCAGAAAAGCGAACCTGGATTGGTACAGGTACTTGTTGCCCGTCAGCAGTCCGATGAAGATGTCTGTTTTGGTCTTTATTTGATAGATAAATACTGT
>DASZXF010000421.1:0-3519 GCA_035546055.1 Ktedonobacteraceae bacterium | reverse complement strand
ATTTCAACGCCATCCCGTCGGTGAACTACACGGTCGCCGATAGCCATGGGAACATCGCCTACTTCTACAACGCCCGCATGCCGCATCGTGTGGAGGGTTGGGACAGGCACAAGGTTCTGCCCGGCGATGCGCTGGCTAAATTCGGTAAAGATATGAGCATTCATAGATGAAATGTCCTTTCCCAGATTGTTTTCGTCGTCCAACTCCTGTCAGCATATCCGGTCTTCCTGCCATCGCAATGACGACGTTCCTGACCTTCTTCTCTTTTCGTCTCACAGGCCGTCGGTTGTGTTTTGCTTTTCACTCCTCTGACGGAACTCAGCCAAAAAATGTGACACGCCATTACAGTTCCTCCTGAATAGCTGGCAACGCCTCTGTCATCCTGCATGTTGAAACATCATGCGCCGCTGGCACACCATTTCTGCCAGAACCAGATCTTCTGAGCACGAAAACCGCTACCGGTATCTGCCTGAATCCCCCATGTGAGGAAAGCGGCCCACTGGCAGGGAGGACGAGCGACCTTTTTCATTTCTCAAGCAAGGGGTGAAAGAGCATGAGCTGCCTTAACAGGTATTCAAGTAGAAGCGCGCTGAATCAGGAGCGGAAGGAGGGGACGGGTCTGTTCTTCTGAGGGTGTCTGTCCTTGATGCAAGCTGTGCAGCAGATCCGCGCCGCGTATCCCCATGCCAGTGCCATCCAGGCTGATCGAGGTCAGTGGCGGCCAGGTTCCCTCACAGAAGGAGAGGTTATCTGTGCCCAGAATAGCCAGATCGCGCGGGACATGGATACCCTGACTGGCCAGCGCTCCGAGGAGATAGAAGGCGTACTCGTCGTTGAACGCATAGATCCCGGTGGCACGATCACGCCCACAGAGATGAGTTTGTACCAGCGACATCACAGCAGAGGCCGCAAGGTGGAGCGGAAAGATATCCAGCGTGACGCGGGCGGCATCGGGATGCCCGGCAATCGCGGCGCGCATCCCCGCCAATCGTTGCCGGAAAGGCTCCTCCTGTATCTCGTATAACGGATCAGCGGGCTGGATAATGGCCAGGTGCCGATGCCCCCGTTCCAGCAGGTGCGTTGCCGCCAGGTAGCCCAGTTCTCGCGTGGGGATGATCAGCGAATACGTCTGCTCAATGGGCACCGGAGCAAAACTATAGAAGAGAAAAGACGCAACCCCGTGCTCTCGGGCTCGTTCCACATCCCCGGCAGTAAAATGCTCCGGGGTCGTGACAATAGCCAGAGGACGACGGGCAAAAATCTGCTGATATAACCGCTGGCGCTGTTCTTGAGAGAGTCCCTGGCTGAAATACGTCGTGGGCATGTATCCGTACTGCAGGGCGCGTTGTTGCAGCGCGAGAGAAATCTCCGCCCCCAGAGGGGTTTGTGTGGTGTCGATGATTCCCGCAATTTCCATGCTCCGCCCCGTGCGCAGCGCGCGGGCCAGCAGATCAGGCTGATACTGTAAATCCTGGACCGCTTGCCAGACCCTGGCCCGCGTCTCCTCACTGACGTAGCGATTGCGTGTTCCATGTTCGTTGAGCACAAACGACACCGCCGTGCGCGAAACCCCCGCTTTCTGGGCCACATCGCTGATCGTCACCCGCGCTTCCATGCGCCGTTTTTTTTCTCCCATGACTTCTCCGACGGCGTTTTTGCCTTATCCCAAAGATGGATCGATTTATCTTGACAAAGTATCGCATCTCAGGTATACTTCCGTCAAGATAAATCGTTTTATCAACGGGAAAGAGAAGCATTCTCCCCGGTGAGAGATTTTTCTTCTGCCTGAGCAATCTGGCACGTTCGGTCGCGGGCTTCTCTTTTTTCTTTCCATTTTGAAACGTTTCAAGTTTTGTCTGACGCAGCCCAGGGCGGGCTGGAATATGCTAGAGATGCATCCCCGGTAGCTGTCCGCGAGGGAGTTGATCAGGAGCGTGAGGTCATTGTTCTAGCAAAAGAGGCAGTATGAGGAAGGAGGCAGAAGAACTCATTCATGGATCTATTACAGCAGCTCAGTATGATGACTCTGGAGGAGAAGGCCAGCCTGTGCTCGGGAAGCAATGCCATGAGCACCAGAGCCATTGAGCGGCTCGGCGTACCTGCGATTACGCTGTGCGATGGGCCGCATGGTCTGCGCAGACCACTGGAGAAAAGCGAGTCGCACGCGCCAGATGCCAGTCTGCCGGCGACCTGTTTCCCCGCCGCCTGTGCGACGGCCAGTTCGTGGGATCGTGACCTGCTGCGACAGATCGGCGTGGCGCTGGGCGAGGAGTGCGCGCAGGAGCAGGTGTCGCTTCTCCTGGGGCCGGGCGTGAATATCAAACGCAATCCCCTCTGTGGACGCAACTTTGAGTATTTTTCCGAAGATCCTCTGCTGGCGGGCGAACTGGCGACGGCCTACATTGAGGGGGTCCAATCACAGGGCGTTGGCACTTCGCTCAAGCATTTCGCGGTCAACAATCAGGAAACACAGCGGATGACGGTCAATGCGCTGGTCGATGAACGAGCGCTGCACGAGATCTATCTGCCAGCCTTTGAAAAAGCGGTCACGCAGGCCAGACCATGGACGGTGATGGCGGCCTATAACCGGGTCAACGGTCCTTTTTGCTCGGAGCATGAGCTGCTATTGCAGACGATCTTGCGCAACGCATGGGGCTTCGAGGGCGTGGTTGTCTCTGACTGGGGCGCGGTCAATCAGCGCGTGGCTGGACTCAAAGCCGGGCTGGACCTGGAGATGCCGGGCGGAGGTCTCGATAACAATCAGCGGATCGCTGACGCGGTGCGCGCGGGCAGACTGCCTGAGACGGTGCTGGATCACGCCGTCCGGCGCCTGCTGGCGCTCATCGAACAAGGCCGGACTCATCTGCGACCTGGCTTTCGCGCTGATCAGGAGGCTCATCATCAGCTCGCCCGGCAGGCGGCTACCCGTTCGGCGGTGCTGCTCAAGAATGAGGGCGAGGCGCTGCCCCTGGCGTCTTCGGCCAGGCTGGCGGTCATTGGCGACCTGGCTGAGACGATGCGCTATCAGGGAGCTGGAAGCTCGATGGTGCATCCCACCCGGGTTGAGCACCCCCTGGCGGTCTTGCGCGAGCGCTGCGGTGAGGTGTACTACGCGGCTGGCTACCAGAGGATGAGCGAGGAGCATGACGAACACTTGCTGGAAGAAGCGTGTCTGGTCGCCCGGCAGGCTGAACGCGTGCTTGTCTTCCTCGGTCTGACCGAACTGGCCGAGTCGGAAGGTTTCGACCGCAGGCATATGCGCCTGCCAGCGAACCAGCTCACGCTGATGCAACGTCTGACGGCTCTGCGCGATGACCTGATCGTGGTGCTCTTTGGCGGCGCCCCTGTTGAGATGCCGTGGCTGGACAAAGTGCCTGCCGTATTGCATATGTATCTGCCCGGTCAGGCCGGCGGCGCGGCGGTAGCCGACCTGCTTCTGGGTGAGGCCAACCCCGGCGGCAAGCTGGCGGAAACCTATCCCCTGCGCTACGAGGATACCGCCTCGGCCCGGACCTTCCC